>NZ_JBEYYU010000053.1:0-61303 GCF_040645755.1 Streptomyces sp. NPDC046716 | reverse complement strand
CCAGGTTGTACGCGAACGAGGCGCCGGAGTACCGCCCCCGCGCCCCTGAGGCATGCGCTGCGCGCAGCCTCTCTTGATGAGATGGCGCACGCAGTGCGCATCTCAGGGGCGCGGGGAACTGCGCGAGAAGCCCCGCCGGGCCGCACCCGACCGACAACGACGAAGGCCCCCCGCGCGAACGGGAGGCCTTCGTTTCAGGTGCGCCATCAGGGACTCGAACCCCGGACACGCGGATTAAGAGTCCGCTGCTCTAACCAACTGAGCTAATGGCGCCGGCTGACGTCGTAGACATTAGCACTGAGATCGGCGGCAGGAAAAATCGATACCTGGACGGTCGAGTGGGCGGCGGCCCGGGCCGCCCGGACACACGCCCACAGCAACACCTCGGCCCCCGGCAACCAGGGATGACGGGTGTCGGGAGCGACCACCCAACGCGACGGCTGATGCGGCTCGGCGGGCACCGAAGGCGCCGGCACGGTCACCGCGTCACCGCTGCCGTGACAGAGCAGCGGCGGCACCGCGGGCCCCCACTCCTCCCAGCCCAGCAGCGAAGGCAGCCGCTGAGCGGTCCCCGGCGCGGCGAACAGGAGCATGCGCCCCCGGTGCGCGGCGACCGGCCCGGACCCCGGCCCCTCGTCCCAGAGCCGGTCTAACATCCGCCGCCCGAAGATCGAGGGCACGTTCACGACGTCGAAGACGGAACCGCAGGGCAGCACGACGGGAGCGGTCGGGCGGGACTCCCAGTGGGCCAGCGCGGAGCGCGGATACGTTCCTGCGGAGGCGAGCCAGGCCGCGCCCTCGGGCGTGACACCCGAGACGTCGAAGCGGTCGTGGGCCGCGGCGTGGGCGGTGGGGGCGGGGGCGACGGGGGGAGGCATGGCGCTCATGTTTTCTACATCTACAGGGGGTGAGGGTGCAGCTCCAAAGGGTTGCGAGAAATCAGGACAGGAGGGGGCGGGGTGGAGTATCTTGCCCCTCTGGCATATGCCAAACGATCTTGACCTTGACTCAGGCCGTCGGCTCGGCGGTGCCGCGCAGCAGGTCACGGCCGAACTCGACCATCTTCTTGGCGTAGTCCTCGGTCCACTCGGCGCGCTCCGCGATGTCCGCGGCCGTCAGCCGGTCGAACCGCCGCGGGTCGGCGAGCTGGGCCGCCGCGATGGCCTGGAACTCCACGGAGCGGTCGGCCGCGGCGCGAAACGCGTGGGTCAGTTCCGTGGCGCGGGAGAGCAGTTCCCGGGGGTCCTCCACGGACTCCAGGTCGAAGAAGTGCTCCGGGTCTGCGGCGGCCTCCGCGGGCTCGAAGACCAACGGCGCGGGCCGCAACCGCGGCTGGCGCTGCCGCTCGGGCTCCGCCATGGTGTTCCTCCTCGTGCTAGACATCCTGCCCACCCATTCTCCGCGCTCCCGCAAGAGGGCCGTATCCCGCCCGCGGGCCGGTGGACCTTCTCGCGCAGTTCCCCGCGCCCCTGAGATGCGCACTTCGTGCGCCATCTCATCAAGAGAGGCGCGCCCCGTGCGGCGCCTTGTGGGGGAGGCGCGGCGGAGCCGCAGCCTCAAGGGGAAGGCGCGCGAAGCGCAGCCTTCAGGGGCGCGGGGAACTGCGCGACCAGCCACGACGCAAGCCGCACCCGACCCTCACGCCCCCCAGGCGACCCGATGCTCCGACAACCGGCTCAACACGGAGTGATTCGCTTCCCAGCCGTCCGGAAACTTCACCGTCACCCCCAACTGCACCGGCTCCGCCGAAGGATGCTCGTCCAGCAGGTCCGCGACCCCCGCCCGGCACACCACGATGCACGCGTGCCGATGCCGCGAGGCGAGCACGCACAACCGCCCGGTCTCCAAGTGGAACGCCGTCGCGTCGGGCCGCCCCGACAGCGGATGCAGCACCACGGTGACGTCGAACTCCCGCCCCTGCAGCCGGTTCGCCGTGTCGACGGTGACCCCGTGCACGCCGAGCCCGCCCAGCGCGGAGCGCACCGCGGCGGCCTGGTCGCGGTGGGCCGTGCCGACGCAGATCCGGTCGGCGGTGAGCGGCGACGCGTCGGGCCCGCGCTCGGACGTCGTCACCCCGTCGCGGTCGAGGAGGCGCCGCACCACGAGCGCCACGGCCCGCACCGCCTCCGGGTCCGTGCGCGGCGTGTGCGCGGCGGGCAGCTCCAGCAGGCCCCAGCCCGCCCGCGCCGCCTCGTCGAGGACCCGGTCGACCCCCGAACCGTCCGACGCCGCACGGAACTCCAGGGTGCGATCGCCCTCCCGGGTGCCGCTGCGGAACGGCGTGTACGGATAGAACGCGGCCGACACGAGGGGCGCCGCCGACGCCGGAAGCCGCCAGGAGACCGGGAGTTCGTGCTGCGGCAGCTCGGGGTTGTGGGCGAGCAGCGTCGAGACCGCCGACGCCGACGGGTCGTAGGAGAGCCCCGCCCACTGCTCCGCGCCGACCGTCGAGAACGGGTCGAGCTGCCCCGGGTCGCCCACGAACAGCGCCCGCTCGAACAGCCCGGCCACGGCCAGCAGCGCGTCCCCGCGCATCTGGTACGCCTCGTCGACGATCGCGTGCCGCCACGGGCCCCCGGCGTCCTCGACCTTCACGTGCGCCCACTTCGCCGCCGTGGAGATGACGACGGGCAGCGGCGCCAGATCACCGGCCTTGGTCGAGAGGCGGACCGTCGGCAGGTCGTCGAGCGACTTGTCGTACGCGTCCGGATCGCTGCTGTGCAGCCGGCCGACGGGCAGCCCGGGGCGCTTCTCGTGCAGGCGCAGGACGAGGTCGTCGACCTGCGCGTTCGTCTGCGCGACGATCATCAACGGGCGGCCCGCGTCCGCCAGTTCGAGCGCCGCGCGCACGACGAGCGTCGACTTGCCCGCCCCGGGCGGGGAGTCCACGACGACGCCCCGCGCCTCGCTGTGCAGGGTGTCGTGCAGGATCTCGGCGGTGGCGCGGGCGGCCTCGGCGCCGGGGTCGAAGACGTCGTCGGCGGTCGGCGGAGCACTGGTGGTCGTCACAGGATGTCCTCCTTCGTCACGCTGTCCGGCGCCTCGGCCCCGGCGCCCGGCGGGCCGCCGTGGGTCCACGGGGTCTCCTCCGGCTCGGGCAGCTTCGGGCCGCCGCGCTGCTCGTGCTCGAACAGCGTCCAGCACACCCGGTCGCCCTTGTCCGGAACCGAACCCGGGTCCGGCTCCTTGCCGCGCCCCATCTTGTCCAGAAGCCGCAGCACGACCGTGCCCTCCGCCTCGTAGGAGACGAACTCGGCGGTCTGCGCCTTGCCGTCCAGCGAGCGGTACACCTTCACGCGCTCCCCGAGGTGCGGGCGGTCGTCCGTGCGCAGGGTGATCAGCGGGCGGGGGCGCTTCTTCTCGTTGTACGCCGGGACCACCTCCGTCACCTCGCCGGCCAGCGCCTCCCCGGCGAGCCGCCGGCCCGCCATGACGAGGGGGTCGTCGAGCGCCTCCTGGGCGTCCAGCCGGGCCTGCTCGCGCTCGCGCGTCGCCAGCTTGTTCGCCGCCGTCACCGCGTCGTCGCGGCGCGGCTGCGGGGGCTCGCCGGCCGCGACCCGGTCGCGGTGACCGGTGAACGACCAGCGGTCGCGGGTCCAGCGCTCGGTGGCGCGCGGGCCCTCGGGCAGCGTGCACAGGGCGTCGAGGCCGCGCCACACCGCGTCCCAGGTGGGCCGGGTGCGGGACTCGACCAGCGCGTGCAGCTCCCGCTCGGCCGCGGTCAGTTCGGCCAGGCGGCCGTCGGCCTCCACCGCGTCCTCGGCGGCCGCCAGGCGCGTACGGGCCTTGTCGTAGCGCTCGATGGCGGGGGCGAGCAGCTTGTTGTCGAAGGCCGGGTCCGTGGCCGGTCCGGCCGGCGGGCACAGCAGCTGGCCGTGCGCGTCCCGGCCGCGCTCGGCACGGAACGCGGCCTCGGCGCCCGAGGCGCCCTCCGGGGCCTCCACCCACGCGAGCAGCGCGCCGAGGTGCTGGTCCTCCAGGCTGGACTGGCCCGTCGCCCAGTGCCGGGAGAGCAGGTCCGTCATGGCCAGCAGCAGCGCGGAGCCCGGGACTCTCGACCGCTCGCCGAAGTGCGTCAGCCAGCGGCCCAGGAGCGGGACGTGCGGGGGAGCGGGATAGGGCGTCTCCGGGTCCTGCTCGGCGGTGCGCCGGAAGCGCATCGAGCGGCCGAGCAGCCGGAGGAACTCGATGCCCGCCCGGCTCGGCACGATCAGCTGCGGCGCGTCCGCGCACAGCTCGACCTCGACCTTGACCCGCTTGTTCGTCGCCGGGTCGGTCTCGGCCCGCTCGGTCAGCTCGACGTCGGCCGCGTACCCGTCGATGTACGGCAGGACCGTCTCGGCGAGCTGAGTCAGGAACGCGAAGCGCAGATCGCGGTCGCGGGGCTGGGGCACGACCAGGAGACGCGGCGAGGTGCGCTCGGTGCCGACGAGGGCGCCGAGCGGGGCGCCCGTCTCGCCCGCGGTGGTGAGCGGCACCAGGACCAGGGGCCGCTGGGAGAGATGGCGGTGGCGGACGGTGGCGGTGGGCTGGGCGCGGCCGGTGCTCGTCGCCTCGAGCCGGGCCAGGTGGTTGATCAGGCTCACGCGGTGGGCTCCTCGCGGCGGACGGTCGGGTACGAGGTCAGCACCGGGCGCCTCCGAGGGCCTCCGCGCGCAGGGCGGCCGCGCGCCGCAGCGCCGCGACCGTCGGGTCCTCGGGGTCTCCGGCCTCGCCGTGCGCCGCGGCGAGCACCGCGTCCACCGTCGTCAGACCGCCCAGCTCGGCGCGGAGCGGCCGGCCCAGGCTCGTCACCGCGCCCGCCGCCCGGGAGCGGTCCCGGCAGTGGAAGGCCAGCTCGCACGCGGCCAGGCACTCCGGCGCGTACGCGGCGGGCACCGACTCGACGGCCGCCGTCAGCTCCTTCGACGGCTGCTCGGGGTCGAAGACGGTGCCGGGCGGCAGCGCCGCCGCGATGTGCTCGATCCGGGTCAGCCGCGTCAACTGGCGCCGGGTCACCGAGCACTGCTTGCGCACGTCGACCGCGGACGCGGCCGGCAGGTTCGTGAAGTCCTTGGGGCAGACGAGGACGATCCGGTCCCGGACCCGCGCGCCCGGCGTGCGCTCCGCGATCCGCTCCAGCGCCAGCACGTACACCGCGGACTGGCGGGCCGCCGCGCCGACCTTCGCCGCGTCGGCCGCGCCGTCGATCATCGGGAAGGACTTGATCTCGACGACCGTCCAGCTGCCGTCGGGGTGCACGACCACCGCGTCCGGCTCCAGGAACGCCGGGCTGCCCGCCACGTCCAGGGCCACCATCGGATGGTCCAGGAACGTCCACGTACCGGATTCGGCGGCCGACCCGACCGCCTCGCGCAGTGCCAGCGCGGTGCGCGCGGTGCGGCCCTCGGGCCCGATCGCCGACAGGTCGGGTGTCCGTACGAGGCCGGGGACCGGCTCGGGCGCCGCGGAGTCGACGCGGGCGTGCACCAGCCGCAGCAGCTCGGCGCCGCCGTCGGCCTTGACTCTCGCCTCGAACGCGTTCCCCCGCGTCAGGGCGAACTGGGACTGGCCGAAGGTGGCCGGTGCGCCCAGTGCGTCCGCGATCCGGCCCTTGTCGACACCCGCGCCGTCCAGGAGCGCGCGGCGACTGCACCCCGGGTTCGCCGCGAGGGCGGCCAGGGCTCGGGCGTCCAGCGGGCGTGGCGGGGTGTCGGGGCCGCGCAGCTCAGCGAGCCGGTGCCGCAGCCCCGTCGCCGGTGTCGCGGGGCTGCGGTCGGCTTGCGGCCTTGCGCTGTCGGGGAATTCGCTCACCCGGCGAAGTCTGGCATTCCTCACTGACAATCGAGGAGCGTGTGGCGGAAGGGGCGGTCACCGGACCGCCGCGCGTCCCGCCGACCAGACCGGTGGCCCACTCCTTGACCAGCGCCGCGAGCCGCTGGACGGGCTTGGTGAGCAGCAGGCCGACGCCCATCACCGCGGCGCCGGCGAGCGCGTCGAAGAAGTAGTGGTTGGCGGTGCCCATCACGACGATCGTGGTGATCAGCGGGTAGGCGACGCCCGCCGCCTTGGTCCAGCGGCTGCCGCCGTGCCGCCACAGCATGAAGCCGCACCACAGCGCCCATCCGACGTGCAGGCTGGGCATCGCCGCGTACTGGTTGGTCATCCCGCCCATGCCCTTGGGCGCGCTGGCCGCGCCGCCCCACCAGCCGTAGGAGCTGTACTGGGCCATCGTGTCGACGAAGCCGTAGGACGCGGAGAGCAGCCGGGGCGGGCAGGTCGGCAGCAGCGTGAAGCCGACGAGACCGATCATCGTCGAGGTCATCAGCCAGGTGCGGGCCGTGCGGTAGAGATGCGCGCGGCGGCGGAAGAGCCAGATCAGCACGGCCGGCGTGACGACGTAGTGCAGCGAGGCGTACCAGAAGTCGGCGGGGACGCCGATCCAGGCCTCGCGCGTGAAGAGACGGTTCAGCGGGTGCTCGAGATTGAGGCGGACAACCTTCTCGGCTCTGAGGATCGACACGCCGTGGTCGACGGCGGCCTGTACGTCACCCCGGGCCAGCAGCCGGCCCGCGGTGTACGCGCTGTACACCAGCACGATCAGGGGAAGCTCGGTCCACCATCGAAGCCGTACGCCCGGTATCGCCTCCGTGCGCGGTGCGTGGTCGGTCTGCGACATGCGGGCCGCTCCCCCTCTTCCTCGTCCGGCGGCCTCTGGCCACGTGCCCACCCTAAGGCGTATGTGGGGGTCTGCGTGGGCGACCCCTGACCCTCGTAGACGCTGGGATCACGCGGCGGGTTGCCCAGCCGACCGTCCTCGTTGCTGTTGCGCGATGATGGAAGTGGCGACACTCCCGTTGCCTCCTGTTCATCCTGTTCCCTCCCGTCCTTCCCCGGCGCGCTCTTCACACTCCTCGCGCCCCTTCCCGACGAAAGGCGCATCTCGTATGGCACCGCGCATCCTGTTGGCCCGGCACGGACAGACCGAGTGGTCCCTGTCCGGACGGCACACCGGCAGGACGGACATTCCGCTCCTGGAAGAGGGCCGCCGCGGGGCGAAGCTGCTCGGCGAGCGGTTGCACCGGGCTCCGTACGACGGGCTGGACGGGGTCGAGGTGCGGACGTCTCCGCTGGTGCGGGCGAGCGAGACCTGTGAGATCGCCGGGTTCGGGGAGCGGGCCGCTTCGTGGGACGCGCTGATGGAGTGGGACTACGGCGCGTACGAGGGGCTGACGCCGGCGCAGATCCAGGAGATGCGGCCCGGATGGTTCATCTGGCGTGACGGTGTCCCCGACGGGGAGAGCATCGGCGACGTCACCGCGCGGGCCGATGAGGTCGTCGCGTGGGCCCGGGAGGCCGACCGTGACGTCCTGGTGTTCGCGCACGGGCACATCCTGCGCTCCATCGGGGCCCGCTGGCTGGGCCTCCCGCTCGACTTCGCGGCCCGCGTCCGCCTGAACCCCACCTCGCTCTCGATCCTGAGCTGGGCCTACGGCGACCCGGCCATCGAGTCCTGGAACGAAACGGGCCACTTGGCCTGACCCGCGGTCGTCGTTCGCCTGCGGCCCGGTGGCCGCTTCTCGCGCAGTTCCCCGCGCCCCTGAAGCGAGCTCCGCTCGCCCAGGGGAAGGCGCGCGCAGCGCAGCCTTCAGGGGCGCGGGGAACTGCGCGACCAGCCACGACGGTGGCGCACCCGGATCGCGACCCCACCTCAGCGGCGCGACTCCGCATGGGACGTCAAGAACGCCGAGACCCCCGACGCCCGGCGATGCGGCAGCAGCACGCGGGCCGTCGTCGCCAGCATCCCCTCGATGCGGGACGACCGGACGTCCCGGAGCAGGGACAGCGCCCGGCCCCCCGCGGCAGCGGCCTCGTCGGGCTGCCCCGCGCGGGCCAGATCGTCCGCCAGCTCGGCCGTGTACAGCGCCATGTTCCGCGTGAAGTGCGGGTCCTGAAGGGCGACGGCCCGCCGCGCGTGCCGGGCCGCCCGGTCCCAGGAGCCCAGCGCCGACCAGCACTGCGACTCGAGCCCCTCCAGCTCGGCCTCCCCGTAGAAGGACATCCACTCCGGGTCGGAGTCGGTGCCGCCCCGCGCGAACAGGGCCTGCGCCCGCGCCAGCGACCGCTCGCAGGACCGCTGGTCGCCGAGGCCCGCCCACCCTCCGGCCTCCCGCAGCGCGAGCAGCGACAGCAGCCGCGGCGAGCCCACCCGCGCGGCCACCCGCGCGGCGGCCTGCGCCGCCCGGACCGCCTCGCGCGGCCGCCCCGCGTCCCGGGCGAGGAACGCCGTGTTGCAGAAGGCGTGCGCCTCCAGCGCCTCGTCCCCCGCCATCCGCGCCGTCGCGAGCGCCTCCGCGTAGTGCGAGCGGGCGTCGTCGAAGCGGCCCGAGTCGTGCGCCAGCCAGCCCACGGAGATGGCCAGTTCGCCCGCGCCGGCCTGCAGCCGGTCGGCGGCCTCGCGCGAGGCCGCCCCCGAGTCGAGCAGTTCGAACGCGGTGCGCAACGGGGCCGCGGCGCGCCGGTACAGGCCGTCGCCGCCGTGCCGGTCGTCGAGCAGCCGGATCCGGCGGATCGCCTCCTCGACGGCGCCGACCCCCGCGCGTGCGGGGTGCCGGTCCTGGGGGACCTGCTGCGGGGCGGTGCCGAACGGCGCAAGGGCGGCGACGGCCACGGTGGCCGTCGAGCCGGTCATGCCGGTCATGAACGCGCGACGTCGCACGTCGCTCTCCTCGTGGTGCTGGGGGTCGTGCAGGGGGCTGTGCTGGGCCGGGACGGTGGGGCGCGAGCCCCGGCCCCGGACCACGGAGCGGGGCGAGAACCCCAGGTCCGCGAGGTCCCGGCCGGGGAACATGTGCAGAAACACCCGCTCGTACGCGTAGTTGGGGCAGCGGATCTCGCCGGCCTCCACGCGTCCGATGTAGCGCGCGTCGCAGCTGACCCGCTCGCCGATCTCGCGCGCCGCCCGCCGTACCGCGGCCGCGAACTCGCCCGGAGAGCGCTGACCGCGCAGCTCCCGGAAGGCGAGATTCGGTCGTGGGGGCGGCGGCGCCGGGGCATCGGACAGATGCGGAGACGACGTCATGAGCGGGTCCTCCCGTGCGAACCGTGCCGGACACCAAGGGAGACGGTGCCGAGGTGACGGGTGGCGCGGTGGCGCGGTGGAACGGACACCTCGACGCGGCGTGCTGGTCCTTGTTCCGGCGAGGCTCGAAGGTACCGGCTGCGACGGGTCCGACACGCAGGGTTTGGCTACAAAACGGATATCTCACCCACGATCCGCCATGAACTGCCATCCTTTGCGGCGGCGTGCCGCCGTAGCCGGTTGACGTTCCGGCGCGTTGAACCATGCGCGAAACCCCATCTGACACGAGGAGGGGCCGACGTGTTGGACGCGACACAGCCCACGACATCGACGGCGCAGCACTGTCCGACCGAGGAACGCAGCGACCAGCCGCCGGGCGCCTGCGACCTGGTCACCGTCCCGTCCCGGCAGGGGCTGGAAGCGGTCGACATCCTGCGCCGCGGCTGTGCGGAACCGGTCGGTCCGGTGCTGCACGACGGAGGGGGCGCCACCCTCGGCTTCCTCGTCCCGCCCGGCACCGCCGACGGCTGGGACGTCCCGGGCAGCGCCTGCACCCACACCGAGGGACGCGGCGCCCGGCTCGCCCCGCCGGTCGAGGGCACCGGCTGGCTGCTGCCGCCGGACTCCGACGGCACCGGCGCCGCCGACCTGGTCACCGACCCGGCCGTGCTGCGGGCCGCCCTCGACGAGGCGGCCCGCCTGATCGAGGCCGCCGACAACTGCCGCTGAGCCGACGCCGCGCCGTCCGCGGATAATGGGCGAATGGCGAGGTCACGCGGGAAGCAGCAGGCGCGCAGGAGCGAGGGCGGTGGCCGGGGCTCCCGGGAGCCCGTCGTGGAGAGCGTCGAGGGTGGGCTCGCCGAGCTCATACCCGACCGGGACCGGCCCGCCGGCTGGACCCTGTACCTGGACGGCGCCCCGCAGTCGCACGTCGACCTCGACGATCCCGCCCATCTTTCCTTCGAGTACCAGCGCCGCATCGGCCATGTGCTCGATCTCGCCGCGGACCCGGGCCGCCCGGTCCAGGCCGTGCACCTCGGCGGCGGCGCCTTCACCCTCGCCCGCTATGTCGCCGCGACCCGGCCGCGCTCCACCCAGCAGATCGTCGAGCGGGACGGCCCGCTCGTCCAACTGGTGCGCACCGCGCTGCCCTTGGATCCCGGCGCCCGCATCCGGGTCCGTACCGCCGACGCCCGTGAGGCGCTCGCCAAGCTGCCCGACGCCTGGGCCGACGTACTGGTGGCCGATGTCTTCAGCGGCGCCCGCACCCCGGCCCACCTCACCAGCACCGAGTTCCTGACCGAGGTGCGGCGCGTCCTGCGGCCCACGGGAACGTACGTGGCGAACCTCGCCGACGGCCCGCCGCTGGCGCATCTGCGCGGCCAGATCGCGACCGCCGCCGCCGTCTTCCCCGAACTGGCCCTGATCGCCGACCCGACGGTGCTGCGCGGCAAGCGGTTCGGCAACGCGGTGCTGGCCGCGTCGGCGCTGCCGCTGCCGGTGGCCGAGCTGACCCGCCGCGCGGCCGGCGATCCGCATCCCGGACGGGTGGAGCACGGCCGCGGGCTGCTCGACTTCACCGGGGGAGCGGTCCCGGTGGCGGACGCGTCGGCGAAGGCGTCGCCCGCGCCGCCGCCGTCCGTCTTCCGATAGCGGGCGGGGGACGGTCAGTAGTTGGCGATCTCCACCGACGGCTCGTGGTCGTGCCAGGTGCAGAACACCGACACCTTGTCCGTCCCCGACGTGAACTCCACCCGGATCCACGTCGTCTGCTTCCACACCTCCACCGACCAGCCGGCGCCCGGCGTCGCGGAGACGAGCGTCGCCGAGGTGTCGCCCAGGTCGAAGACGGCCCGCCCGCCGGCCGTCGAGTAGCTCTTCACCGTGCCGGACGAGGACGCGCCGGGCGACGACGAGGGCGGCGCGGCGGGCGCCGTACGGCTCGGCGACGCGGGTTTCGTCGAGGCCGGGCGGGAGGGCGTCGCGGACGCCGCCGAGGACGACGTCGACGGGGACGGCTCGGGCCGGTGCGTGGACGACGCGAGCGGCGAGGCGGGACCGTCCTGGCCGGCCACGGGCAGCGCCTTCGGCGGGTCGTAGGCCGTGCCCGCCATCACCGTGTGCACGCCCCACCACGACAGGGTCACCGCGGCGCCGGTCGCGAGCAGCCACGCCACCGCGTGCACCAGGCCGCGCCGCACCGGGTTCCCGGCCGGTGCCGAGGGTGCGGCCGGCGGTGCGGACAGGGGGGTCGGTGAGGGCGGCGTCGATGGCATCGCGGGCCATACTGCACCACACCCGCCACTGCTGTCCCGTGCGGTCCACCTCCACCCGGAAGAGGCTGCCGATCGACCGAATGGCGTACGGTGCCGCCCATGGCAAGTGTGCTCGTGGTCGAGGACGACCAGTTCGTGCGCTCCGCTCTCATCCGGCACCTGACCGACGCCGCGCACACCGTGCGCAGCGTCGGCACGGCCCTGGAGGCGCTGCGCGAGGTCGCCCATCTCCGTTTCGACGTCGTGATCCTCGACCTCGGTCTGCCCGATCTGGACGGGGCCGAGGCGCTGAAGATGCTGCGCGGAATCACCGACGTACCCGTGATCATCGCCACCGCGCGGGACGACGAGACGGAGATCGTCCGGCTGCTCAACGACGGCGCCGACGACTACCTCACCAAGCCCTTCTCGCCCGAGCACCTCTCCGCCCGGATGGCCGCCGTGCTGCGGCGCGCCCGGGGCAGCGCGGGCGCCGAGCCGCCCTCCCGGCTGATCCAGGTCGGCGGGCTCTCCATCGACCCGCTGCGCCGCCAGGCCGACCTCGACGGGACGCCGCTCGACCTGACCCGCCGCGAGTTCGACCTGCTGGCCTTCCTCGCCGGGCGCCCCGGTGTCGTCGTCCCGCGCAAGGAACTCCTCGCCGAGGTGTGGCAGCAGAGCTACGGCGACGACCAGACCATCGACGTCCATCTGTCGTGGCTGCGCAGGAAGTTGGGCGAGACGGCGGCGCGGCCGCGCTATCTGCACACCCTGCGGGGTGTCGGCGTGAAGCTGGAGCCGCCCCGGCCGGAGCCCGCGCCATGAGGTGGGCGCTGGTCAAGGTCTGCCTGGCCGTCACCACCATGGTCGTCGTGGCGTTCGCGATCCCGCTCGGGCTCGTCATCAAGGAGATGGCGCGCGACCGGGCCTTCTCGAACGCGGAGCGGACCGCGGTCGCCCTCGGCCCGACCCTCTCCATCACCACCGACCGCGACCAGCTCGCCCGTGCCCTCGCCACCGCGCAGACCGGCGGCGAGGACCGCATGTCCATCTACGTCCCTGCGGGCGGCGGCGACCCCGCCATCCGGCTGGGCGAACAGCGCCTGCCCGAGGGGAAGTTGGACGGCGTGCGGCGGGCGACGGTGCACGACGTGCCCGGCGGCTCGGTGTGGCTCCAGCCGATCGCGGTGAGCACCACGAAGATCGCGGTCGTCGAGGTGTACGTGCCCGAGGCCGAGGTCACCAACGGCGTCACCACCGCCTGGGTGGTCCTCGCGGGCGTCGGGATCGCCCTGATCATCGGCTCCGTGGCCGTCGCCGACCGGCTCGGCGTGCGCATGGTGCAGCCCGCCCAGCGGCTCGTCGGCGCCGCCCACGACCTGGGCGAGGGAAAGCTGGGCGCGCGGGTGCCCGAGGACGGGCCGACCGAACTGCGGCTCGCCGCCGTCGCGTTCAACTCCATGGCCGACCAGGTCGTGCAGCTCCTCGCCAACGAACGCGAGCTGGCCGCCGACCTCTCGCACCGGCTGCGCACCCCGCTCACCGTGCTGCGGCTCAACGCGGCCTCGCTCGGCGCCGGTCCCGCCGCCGAGCAGACCCGCGTCGCCGTCGAGCAGCTGGAGCGCGAGGTCGACACCATCATCCGTACGGCCCGCGACGCCAAGCCGCAGACCGCCGCGGCCGGTCCGGGCGCCGGCTGCGACGCCGCCGAGGTGATCCGCGAGCGGATGGACTTCTGGTCCGCGCTCGCCGAGGACGAGGGGCGCAAGGTCCGGGTCGCCGGTGTCGACCGGCCGGTCCGCATCCCGGTGGCCCGCGGCGAGCTGGCCGCCGCGCTCGACGCCCTGCTCGGCAACGTCTTCCGGCACACCCCCGAGGGCACCGCCTTCGCCGTCGACGTGCACAGCGGCGAGGACGCCGTGATCGTGCTGGTCTCCGACGCGGGACCCGGCATCGTCGACCCGCAGGCCGCGATGGCCCGCGGCTCGGCCGAGGGCCGGGTCGGCTCCACCGGGCTCGGCCTCGACATCGTGCGCCGCCTCGCCGAGTCGACCGGCGGCGACGTGACGATCGGCTCGTCCGTGCTGGGCGGCACCGAGGTCCGCATCTGGGTGCAGCTGGACGGCAGGGGGCCCGCCGAGGGGCGCCGGGGACGCGGACATCGCGGCCGGGAACGTAAAGGACTGGTCTCGACCTTTAATCGCTCCCGATCCCTTCCTTAAGCCAACCCTAAGATCCGCAACTCCCTTCCTTCTTGCCCGAATTGACGGGTTCCTGATCGCTAGCGTGCTGCTCACCCCCAACACCCCCGCATCGCTAAGGCAGGAACGTCATGAGCAGCACGCACCGGCGCAGGATCAGCGGCAGGAACAAGGCGATCGGCGGAGTGGTCGCCGCGGCCGTGGTGGGCGGCGGCGCGTTCTTCCTCACCTCCACCGCGTCGGCTGCCTCGGTCGGCGCCGCGTACACCAAGACCAGCAGCTGGTCCGGCGGCTACACCGGCCAGTACGTCGTCACCAACGACACGGCCTCGGCCAAGTCCGGCTGGACCCTGGAGTTCGACCTGCCGAAGGGCGCGAAGCTCAGCTCGCTGTGGAACGCCGAGTCGAAGACCGACGGGCAGCACGTCACCGTCACCCCCGCCTCCTGGGACAAGGAGGGCATCGCGCCGGGCAAGTCGGTGACCGTCGGTTTCGTGGTCGCCGGTGACGCCGACCCGACCGGGTGCAAGATCGACGACACCGCGTGTTCCGTCGACGACGGCGCCACCCCGGAGCCGAGCGGCCGCCCGACCGAGTCGGCGACCCCGTC
This sequence comes from Streptomyces sp. NPDC046716, assembly GCF_040645755.1. Classification (NCBI taxonomy): domain Bacteria; kingdom Bacillati; phylum Actinomycetota; class Actinomycetes; order Kitasatosporales; family Streptomycetaceae; genus Streptomyces; species Streptomyces sp. NPDC046716. The sequence goes on along the minus strand of NZ_JBEYYU010000053.1, from coordinate 47,176 downwards.
CCCGACCGCCTCGGCGTCGGCCTCGCAGAGCGCCGAGCCCACGAAGACGGCCACCGCCTCGGCGAGCCCCTCGCAGTCGTCCGGGTCCGGCACGGGCTCCGGGTCCGCCGCGAGCGGCGCCGCCTTCGCCCCGTACGTCGACACCTCGCTCTACCCGAAGTTCGACCTGGTCGCCTCCTCCAAGGCCACCGGCGTCAAGGAGTACAACCTCGCCTTCATCACCTCCGGCGGCTCCTGCGCCCCGAAGTGGGGCGGCGTCACCGACCTCGGCAGCGACGAGGTCGCGGCGCAGATAGGCGACCTGCGCTCGGCGGGCGGTGACGTCCGGGTCTCCTTCGGCGGCGCCTCCGGCACCGAGCTGGCGCAGGCCTGCTCCTCCGCCTCCGACCTCGCGGCGGCGTACCAGAAGGTCATCGACCAGTTCAAGCTCACCAAGGTCGACTTCGACGTCGAGGGCGGCGCGCTGCCGGACACGGCGGCGAACACCAAGCGGGCCCAGGCGATCGCGACGCTCCAGAAGGACAACGCGGACCTGAACGTCTCCTTCACCCTGCCGGTCATGCCCGAGGGCCTGACGTCCGACGGCGTGAACTTCCTGAAGAACGCCAAGGAGAACGGCGTCTCCACCGACCTCGTCAACGTCATGGCGATGGACTACGGGGCGTCCTACAGCGGCGACATGGGCGACTACGCCGAGCAGGCCGCGACCGCCACGCAGGCCCAGATCAAGTCGGCGCTCGGCCTGTCCGACACGGCCGCCTGGAACGCCGTCGGCATCACCCCGATGATCGGCGTCAACGACGTCTCGTCCGAGGTCTTCAAGGTCGACGACGCCACGCAGCTCGTCTCCTTCGCCAAGGAGAAGGGCCTGGGCGGCCTGTCGATGTGGTCCGCGACCCGTGACAAGCAGTGCGACGGGGGCGCCTCGAACTCGGCGCAGCCGACCTGCTCCTCCATCGAGCAGAGCGCGAACGCGTTCCAGAAGGCGTTCGCGGCCTTCAACTAGCCACAGTGCTCAACTAGCCACTGGAATACGGGGGTTGCAGCCCCGGCCGGCGCTCTGCGGAGTCCCCCACCCGGCCGGGGCTGACCGACGTCAGCCCTGCGTGGCCCGCCACTCCGCCGCGTACCCGTCGAAGATCGCCCGCAGATGGTGGCCGATCTTCAGGTAGTCCAGGTCGTCGAGGTTGGCGAGCGAGACGCGCACCGACCACTCCGGGCCTTCGAACCCGCCGCCGTTGAGCAGCACCACACCGGTCTGCTGCGCGAGGCGGAACAGCGGGTCGACGGGCTCGAACTCCTTCTTCAGGAAGGCCGCGAACTCCTCGCCGTACTCCAGCTCGGCCTGCGCCATCAGGTCCAGCTCGATGTAGTACCCGGCGCGGTGCGGGTCCTCGGCGACCTTCATCCGGGCGCCCTCCAGCAGGAGTTCGAGGCGCTGCTGGACGATCCCGCGGATCTTCTCCTTGTACGCCTGGCCCTCCTCCAGCATGTCGAAGAGCGAGAAGAGGCCGAGCATGACCTGCTGGGGGAGCGAGAGGCCCGCCGTGTGGTTGAGCGCCACCTGACGGGAGTCGGCGACCAGCCGGTCGATGAACCTGATCTTCTCGGGTTCGAGGGTGAGCGTCCCGTACCGCTTGTTCAGCCGCTCCTTCTCCGCCGCCGGGAGCCCCGCGATCATCTCGTCGATCACGTTGTCGTCGTGCAGTCCGATGACGCCGAGCCGCCAGCCGGTGCAGCCGTAGTGCTTCGAGTACGAGTAGACGAGCAGCGTGTTGCGCGGCAGGTCCGCTGCGATGGAGCGGAAGCCCTCCACGAACGTGCCGTACACGTCGTCGGTGACGATCAGCAGGTTCGGGTTCTTCGTCGCGACGATGTCCTTGATCTGGTTCGCGACGCGCTGCGACAGGGCGAGGGACGGCGGGTTGGAGGGGTTCACCAGGCAGACCATCTTGATCTCCGGGTCCTCCAGCTTGGCGACCTCCTCCTCCGGATAGCGCCACTCGCGCACGCCCGCCTCGGCGAACATGCTGGCCTCGACGTACGTGACGTCGAACTCGTACGTGTCCAGCTCGGGGATCTCGATGTACGGCGTGAAGACGGGCACCATCAGGGCGATCTTGTCGCCCTTGTGCAGGATCCCGTTCTTCATGAGCGAGTCGAAGATGTAGCACATGGCGGCCGTGCCGCCCTCGGTCGCGAAGTACGAGATGTCGCCGGCCGGCGGCTTCTTCGCGAACATCTCGTCGGCGATGTAGCCGCGCACGATCTCCTGCGTGTGGTGCAGGATCCGGTCCGGCACCGGGTAGTTGTCGCCGATCGAGCTGTCGGTCAGCTCGTGCACGAAGGCGTCCTTGTCGAAGCCGAACCGCTGGATGCCCATCTGCACGCACTGGGCGAGCATCTCGATGCCGGGCAGATCGGGGTGGCGGCGCACGAAGGTGTCGAAGCGCTCGTAGCTGCCCTTCTCCTCCGGCATCCCGCCGAGGTTGTCGGCCGTCCACACCCGGCGCGACTCCTCCAGGGCGAAGTAGCCGAGCGCGTAGAAGGCCTCACGGGGGCCGGTGGCGGCCCAGTTCGGGTTGCCGCGCCCCGCGTTGAGCATCTGGACGCTCGACTTGCCCTTCTGCCCGGGCTGGTCGGCCTGTGCCTCCTTGGCCAGGTCGATGAAGATGTTCTTCAGCTCGAAGGGGGAGAGCTGGGCGTAGCTCTTGATCTGCTCGCGGGTCAGGTTCGTCTTCGGCATGAGGAGTCTGCTTCCTTACGGTGCTCAGGGACGGAGCTCAGTGGTGGAGGAGGACGATCACGGCGCCCCAGATGGTCAGCAGCACGTTCCCGACGGCGTACGGGATCGTGTAGCCGAGCGTCGGCACCTGGGATCTGGACGACTCGTTGATCGCGCCGATCGCCGCCGTCGTGGTCTGGCCGCCCGCGAGGACGCCCATCAGGATCGGGAAGCGGATCTTCTGGATGTAGTGGCCGACCAGGAAGCCGACGATCAGCGGGATCACGGTCGCCACCGCGCCGAAGATCAGCAGACCCCAGCCCGCCGTCGACAGGCCGGAGGTGAAGCTCGGGCCCGCGTTGATGCCGACGACCGCGACGAACAGGCACAGGCCGAGCGTGTCCATGAACCACTGCGCGCCGGGCGGCACATTGCCGTACGTCGGGTACTTGCCGCGGATCCAGCCGAAGATCAGACCCATGATCAGCGCGCCGCCCGAGGTGGACAGCGAGATCGGGACGCCGCCCGCGGTCAGCGCCGGGATGCCGATGCAGCCGCCGAGGAAGATGCCGAGACCGACCCAGATCATGTCGGTCGCGAAGGACGTCGGCACGGGCTTGCCGAGCGCCTTGCCCGCCGGGTCCACCAGCCGCTTGGGCCCGGTCAGGATGAGGGTGTCGCCGCGCTCGACCTTCGAGGAGAGGCGGTACGGGAAGTCGGCGCCGGAGCGGTAGATCTTGTCGATGTAGACGCCGACCATGAACGGCTCCTTGCGCAGGTCGGCGATGGTCCTGCCGATCTGCGCCTTCTCGGAGACGACGACGTGCAGCGTCTCGGTCTGGTAGCCGAGCAGTTCGACGTCGTCGGTCTCGCCGCCGATGTGGGTCCTGGCGTCGTAGTCGACGAGCGAGCCGCGCAGCGCGCTCAGCGCCACGACGTCGCCCTCGCGCAGCACCGTCCGCTGGTCGTGGTCGAGGATCTGCCCGTCGCGGCGCACCCGCGTGAGGTAGATGCGGTGGCCGAGCTGCTGTTGCTGCTGCTCGAAGTCCTCGATGGTGCGGCCCACGATGTCGGGGCGCTGGATCGTGTAGGCCCGCAGCACGACCTCGTAGTAGCCCTCGTTGAGGTCCGGGTTGTCGTCCGGCGCGTCCAGCTCCTTGGCCAGCGCGGCCGATTCGGCAGCCAGGTCCTTGCGGTACAGCTTCGGCAGGACGTTGGCCAGGAGCATCGCGCACAGGATCGTGCCGAGCGGGTAGGTCACCGCGTAGCCGATGGCGACGAGGTTGCTCTCGCTCTTGACCTGGGCCGAGGACAGGCCCGGCAGGTTGCCGATGGCGTCCTGCGCGACACCGATCACGGCGGACTGGGTGAGGGCTCCGCCGAGCAGACCGGCGCTGAGCCCGGGACCGTAGCCGAGCAGGGCCGCGAAGCCCCAGCAGACCAGCAGGCCGGTGACGCAGACGACGATGGCGTTGACGACCTGCGGCAGGCCGTCCTTCTTCAGGCCGCGGAAGAACTGCGGGCCGACCTTGTAGCCGAGGGCGAACAGGAACATCGTGAAGAACAGGTTCTTCACGGTCCCGTCGATCGTCACCTTGAACTGGGCGCCGAGCAGCAGCCCCGCCACCAGACAGCCGGTGACGGCGCCGAGCGCGATCGCCTTGTAGCGGATCTTCCCGAAGAGGAAGCCGATCGCGACGGTGAGGAAGACCAGCAGCTCGGGGTGGGGCTGGAAGATGTTCCGGTTGAGGAAGTCGATCACTGCGTTCCTCTCAGTGGCCGAGTACGCCGACGAGCACGGGGCCCGTCAGGGGGAGCAGGAAGTTGGAGAGGGCGTAGGTGATCGTGTAGCCGAGCAGCGGCACCGACGACTGCGCCACCTGGGTGACGGCGGTGATCGCGGGCGTCGAGCACTGCTGTCCGGCGATGGCGCCGATCAGCAGCGGCTTCTCGATCTTCAGCAGTCTTCGTCCGACGAACAGCGAGATCGTGGCGGGGATCAGCACCATCGCGATCCCGGCGAACGGCAGCAGGGCGCCGTACTCCTTGAGTAGCGGCCAGGCCTGCGGCCCGGACACCAGGCCCGTGCAGGCGATGAAGACCGCGAGCCCCATGTCCTTGATCGTGGACGCGGCCTGCGGCGGGAACGCGCCGAAGGTCTGCGACCGCGAGCGGAACCAGCCGAAGAGCAGCCCGGAGACCAGACAGCCGCCGCCCGTGCCGAGCGACAGCGGGACGTCGCCGAACTTGACCACGATCTGCCCGAGCAGCGAACCGGCCGCGATGCCGAGGCCCAGATAGATGAAGTCGGTCGCGTCGTTCTTGACCACCGAGCCGATCTTGGCGACCAGCTTGTTCAGGCCCGAGCGGGCGCCGACCAGGGTGAGCACGTCACCGCGGTGCAGCACCGTGTCGCCGTTGGCCGGGATGTCGGTGTCGCCGCGGGTGATGTCGGTGACATAGACGCCGTCCTTCAGGAACTCGGGGTGCGTCCGCTGCAGCTCGTCGACCGTCTTGCCCTCGAGCGCCTTGTCGGTGACCGACACCTCGCGGCTGGCGAGCGGCGAGTCGAGGCCGGGCACGCCCGGTGTCTCGGGGCCGATCAGCCGTCCGGCCTCGATCACATTGGCCCGCCGGCCGACCAGCAGCACCAGGTCCGAAAGGGTGAGTTCGAGGCCCGGCGAGACCGTGAGGATCTTGCTGCCGCGCTTGACGTTCTCGATCGTGACCCGCTCACCGAGGTGCTCCTGGAGGTCGCCGACCGTGCGGCCGTCGGCGGTCGTCACCAGATAGGTGCGGCCCACCATGCCCGGCAGCGCCGGACGCTCGTCCGGCTCCAGGCTGCCGCTGCTCTTCGTGCGCTCCCACAGCTCGCGGGCGGCGTCGCGCAGGTTGATGCGCAGCATCATCGGCATGATCTGGCTCGTGTAGAGCACGATCGTGATCAGGCCGAAGAGGTAGCAGACCGTGTACGCGGTGGCGACGTTGCCCTGGTACTCGGTGATCTGTGCGGCGGTCAGATTGCCGAGCTTGCCGATGGACTCGGTCGCGGTGCCGACCACGGCCGACTCGGTGGCCGCGCCGGCCAGGATGCCGGAGGCCGTGCCGACGTCGAGGTCGAACCACTTGGCGAGGCCGAAGGCGATGCCGAGGACACAGACCAGCTCGATGCCGCACAGCACGAAGAAGCGCAGCGACTTCTTGTTGAGGTTCCGGAAGAACTGCGGCCCGGCCATGTAGCCGAGCGCGAAGATGAACAGCGCGAAGAACACGGTCTTCACGTCGTCGGAGACCTGCGCCTTGGTCCAGGCGCCGAGCAGCAGCGAGACGATCAGGGTGCCGCAGATGCCGCCGAGCGTGAGCGGCCCCACGCGCAGCTTCCCGACGAGGTAGCCGAGCGCGAGGCTCGCGAACAGGACGAGTTCCGGGTGGTCCTTGAGTACGCCCATGGCGGCTCAGTGGCTCTCGTGGGCGGAGATACGTGACTTATCGGGCATAGCGGAAAAATAAGGGCCGGTACGCCGCTCCGCCACATGAGTGGCGCGCGACGCACCGGCCCTCCCCCCGGCCTGTGATCAGTCCTGCGCGGGCAGCCCGCCGTTCCGCGCGACCTGGGAGTACCAGGTGGCGCTGGACTTCGGGGTGCGGACCTGCGTCTCGTAATCGACGTGGACCGCGCCGAACCGCTTGCTGTAGCCGTACGCCCATTCGAAGTTGTCGAGCAGCGACCAGAGGAAGTAGCCGCGGACGTCCGCGCCCCGGGCGATCGCGTCGTGCACGGCGCCGAGGTGGCCCCGCAGATAGCGGACCCGCTCGGGGTCGTGCACGGCGCCGTCCTCCACGACGTCCTCGTACGCGGCGCCGTTCTCCGTCACGTAGAGGGGAACGCCGGGCGCCTGCGCGGTGTAGTCGAGGAGCAGATCGCTCAGGCCGGTCGGGTCCACCGGCCAGCCCATCGCGGTCTTGTCCTCGTTCACGTGGTGGAACTCGACGTCCTCCGAGCCCGACCAGGGGGAGTGGTCGCCGCCGCCGTGGCCGTCGAGCCGGGGGCCGGTCCGCTCGGCGCTGGGGGCCGAGACGATGGCCGGCGTGTAGTAGTTCAGACCGATGAAGTCCAGCGGCTGGTGGGCGATCCCGGTGTCCCCCTCCTGCACGAACGACCAGTCCGTGAGCCGCGCGGTGTCGGCGATCAGGTCCTCCGGGTAGGCGCCCTTCAGCAGCGGCCCGGTGAAGACCCGGTTGGCGAGCGCGTCGATCCGGCGCTTGGCGTCCAGGTCGGCCGGGTCGTCGGTGCGCGCCCGGACCACGCTCGGGTTCAGGCTGAGGCCGATCTGGGCGCGGGCGGGCAGGACGCCGCGCAGCGCCGACGTGGCGAGACCGTGGCCGAGGTTGAGGTGGTGCGCGGCGCGCAGGGCGGCGACCGGGTCGGTGCGGCCCGGCGCGTGCACGCCCGAGCCGTACCCCAGGAAGGCGCTGCACCAGGGCTCGTTGAGGGTCACCCACTGCTCGACCCGGTCACCGAGCGCCTCGCCGACCAGGGTGGCGTACTCCGCGAACCGGTAGGCGGTGTCCCGGACGGGCCAGCCGCCCGCGTTCTCCAGCTCCTGCGGCAGGTCCCAGTGGTAGAGGGTGGCGACCGGCTTGATGCCGTTCGCGAGCAGCTCGTCGACCAGGCCCCGGTAGAAGTCGAGCCCGCGCTGCACGGCGGGCCCGCGCCCGGTCGGCTGCACCCGCGGCCAGGCCACGGAGAAGCGGTACGCGGTCAGCCCCAGGTCCGCCATCAGGCGGACGTCGTCGCGCCAGCGGTGGTAGTGGTCCACGGCGACGTCGCCGGTGTCGCCGTTCAGCACCTTGCCCGGGGTGTGGCTGAAGGTGTCCCAGATCGACGGGGTGCGCCCGTCCTCCCGGACGGCGCCCTCGATCTGGTACGAGGCGGTGGCGGATCCCCACAGGAACCCGGCGGGGAAGCGGGTGACCGCGCCGGTGGCGGTGGCGGTCGCGGTGCCGGCGAGATCGGTGGGGCTGGTGTTGTTCGTGGTGGTCATAGGGGCGCTCCCAACGCAGGGATGAGCAGGGGGGAATGGACGTGACGTCAGGGCGGGGGCCGTCGGCGACGCTGCCGGGGCCCCGTCCCCGCCCGGAGGGTCCGAGGCGGGGACGGGGATCGGGCCCGGCGCCGGGCGGGGCGGATCGACGGTGCCGGGCCGGTCCGGGGGCCGCGCCGTGGAAGCGCTCCCACCGGCGCCGGCCGCACGGATGCGGACGGCGGTGGTTCAGCTCTTGACCGCGCCGGCCGTGATGCCGCCCACGATGTGCTTGCCGAGGAAGGCGAAGACCAGCAGCAGCGGGACCGTGGAGATCAGCGCGCCGGTCAGCACGACCGCCGTGTCGACGGTGTGGTTGCCCGCGCCGAGGTTCGCCAGGGAGACCTGGAGCGTCGGGGTGCCGGTGTCGGTGAGCACGATGAACGGCCAGAAGAAGTCGTTCCACGCCTGGACGAAGGTGAGCATCGCGAGCACCGCCATCGCGGGCCGCGCCACGGGGAACACCACGTGCCAGATGACCCGCAGGCTGTTCGCCCCGTCCACCCGGGCCGCCTCGACCAGCTCGACCGGCAGCGCCTCGACGAGGTACTGCCGCATGAAGAACACACCGAAGGCCGCGACCAGCGACGGCATGATGACCGCCTGGAGGGTGTCCGTCCACTGCAGGTCCGTGATGATCTGGTACAGCGGGATGACCGTGAGCTGCGGCGGCACCGTCATGGTGGCGACGACCAGCGCGAGCAGCATGTTGCGGCCCTTGAAGTGCAGCTTGGCGAAGGCGAAGCCGGCCAGCGTCGCGAACAGCACGGTGCTGGCGCTGATGATGCCCGCCACCACCGTGGTGTTGATCAGGGCCACACCCATGTGGACCTGGTTCCACGCGACGTCCAGGTTCTCCAGCAGGTGCGAGCCGGGCAGCAGCGGCGCCGGGGCCTGCTGCACCCGGGTGCTGTCGTGCGAGGCCGCCACCACGTTCCAGTACAGCGGGAACAGGGAGACGAACGCCGCCACGATCAGCAGGACGTACGCGAGCGGTCCGGCCTTGCGCTGGTCGCCCGCGCCGGGCGCGAAGCGGCTGCGGCGCGGCTCCGGGGTGGGAGTCGCCGCCGCGGGGGGCGCCGGGAGTTGGACGGTCATGGGTCAGCCTCCCAGCTTCGTGCGGTTGCGGCGGGCCGCGAGCGCCTGGAGGGCGCCGACGAGCAGCAGGATCAGCAGCATCACCCAGGCGATGGCCGAGGCCCGGCCCAGGGAGTTGTTGGTCCAGCCGGTCTGGTACATCAGCAGCGAGAGCGTCTGGTACTGACCGCCACTGCCGCCGCCGATACCGACACTGCCGCCGTACAGCATCGGCTCACCGAACAGCTGGGTGGCGCCGATGGTCGAGACGATGATGGTGAACAGGATCGTCGGCCGGATCGAGGGGATGGTCACGGAGATGAACTGCCGCCAGCGCGACGCCCCGTCGAGGGCGGCCGCCTCGTAGAGGTCGTTCGGCACGGCCTGCATCGCGGCCAGGTAGATGAGCGCGTTGTAGCCGGTCCAGCGCCAGGTCACGATCGTCGAAATGGCGATCTGCGCGGGCCACTTGGACGACTCCCACTCGATCGGACCGAGCCCGAAGACGTCGAGCAGCGAGTTGATCATGCCGTAGTCGGTGTTGAACAGCTGGGCGAAGACCAGCGTGGCCGCGGCGATCGACGTGGCGTACGGGGTGAGGACCGCGATCCGCAGGAAGGCACGCCCGCGCATCTTGGAGTTGAGCAGGTGCGCGAGGCCGAGGGCCATCAGCAGCTGCGGAACGGTCGAGATCACACCGATGGTGAACGTGTTGGACAGCGCGCGCCAGAAGAACTCGCTGTCGATGAGACGGGTGTAGTTGTCGAACCCCACCCAGGAGGCCTGGTCCTCGGCGCCGAGCTGCACGCTGTGCAGCGAGAGCCAGCCCGTGTAGATCAGCGGGAAGAGGCCGAAGGCCGCGAAGCAGAGGAAGAACGGAGCGATGAAGGCGTACGGGGACCCCTTGAGGTCCCACCGGTAGATCCTGCTGCGCCAGGTCGATGGGGCGGGCCGCTGGACCGGTGCGGCGGAGGGAGGGGCGGACGGCGGGCTGCCGCCGGCGTCCGCCTTGACGGAGGTGGCCACGCGGGCGTTCCTTCCGGTTCGGTGGTGGTGCATTGCTGTGGGATGCGGGCCGTGATGCGGTCCCGGCGCCCGGCCGGAGCGGGCGCCGGGACCGCGGTCAACGGCCGTCCGTCACTGCTCGATCTTGTCGTCGACCAGCTTCTTGACGTTGTCCCACGCCTTCTTGGGGTCCGTGCCCCGCTGCTCGATGTCGAGGATGCCGTTGTCGGTGAGGAAGGTCTTCACCTGACCGTCGTTGGCACCGATCGGCGCCGGCTGGATGCCCTCCGCGATCTTCGAGTAGATCTGGCCGACAGGGGTGTCACCGTAGAAGTCGACCTTGGCGTTCTTCACGGTGTCGGAGGCCAGGCCGTCCTTGGTGGACGGGATGTTGCCGAGCGCGGTGAAGACCTTCTCCTGCTGCGCCGCGCTGGTCAGCCACGCGGCCAGCTCGGTGGCCTCCTTGACGTGCTTGCCGGAGGCCGGGACACCGAGGAACGAACCGCCCCAGTTGCCGTTCTGCGGGGGCAGCGCGACGTCCCACTTGCCCTTGTTGCTGTCGCCCGCCTGGCTCTGGATCTGGCCGAGCATCCAGCTCGGGCAGGCCACGGTCGCGAACTTGGAGTTCTTGAACCCGGCGGCCCAGGTGCCCTTCTCGTCGAACTGGCGCAGCTTGGCGGTGTAGCCCTCCTGCGCGGCCTTCACGGCCAGGTCCCACGCGGTCTTGATGCCGGCGCTGGTGTCGTAGATCAGCTTGCCGCTGCTGTCGGAGAACTGCTCGGGCTGGCTGGAGAGCACCGCGTTGAACAGACCGCCCGCGGAGTCGGTGAAGACGGTGCCCTTCGGCGCCTTCTTCTTGTAGTCGGCCGCGGTGTCGAGGAACTTCGACCAGTCGCCCTGCCACAGCTTCGCGACCGCCTCGCGGTCGGTGGGCAGGCCGGCCTCCTTGAAGAGGGCCTTGTTGTAGCAGACGGCCATCGGGCCGATGTCGGTGCCGAAGCCGATCGTCTTGCCGTCGGCCGTCGTGGCCTGCTTGGTCTTGAAGTCGAGGAAGTCCGAGACGTGGGCCTTGTCGGCCTTGCCCAGGTCCTCCCACTTGCTGGCCATCGTCGGGCCCGTGGCCTCGGCGATGTAGCCGACCTCGATGGCCTGGACGTCGGCGAGCCCGCTGTTGCGGGACATCCGCAGCTTGAGCGTGTCCCAGTACTTCTGGCCGTCGGTGGTGTGGTCCTCGACGATCTTGATGTTCGGGTGCGACTTCTCGTACGCGGCGTAGAGCTTGGCGCTGCCCTTGCCGTTGTCGAAGCCGAACGTGCCGAACGTGCCGACGTGCAGCGTGATCTTGCCGCCTGCGGAGCCCGAGTCCGAGTCGGTGTCGTCGCTGGCGCTGCATCCCGTGGCGAGGAGTGCGGCGGCGGCGACGCCTGCGGCGGTGGCCAGTGCGGTGCGGTGGGTTCTGCCGCGGGAGTTGCCCGAAGTGCGCATAGCGTCCTCCAAATGCTTCGGTTGCTCTGACGTGCTGTGCCCCGGCCAACTGCCATGCTGGGCCCGTTCTTTGTGCTGCGGCTCGGGCGGGGAGTGTGCAGGGTATGTAAGAACCAGATACGGTGGGAGCGCTCCCATCCGTGATGAGTTGAAGATTCGCGCCTCGGGCGGTGGGTGTCAAGACGTGTGACGGCGACAAGTCGCTGCGGTTATCGGGCTGTTAGATTCCGCGGGAGACTCGGGGAGGTAGAAGCCATGGTGGCTCACGGCACTCACGGCAGGCGTCCGACGCTGGAGGAGGTCGCGGCCCGGGCCGGTGTCGGCCGCGGCACCGTCTCCCGGGTGATCAACGGGTCTCCGCGGGTCAGCGACACCACCCGCGCCTCGGTCGAGGAGGCCATCGCCGAGCTCGGCTACGTCCCGAACACGGCGGCCCGCGCCCTCGCCGCCAACCGCACGGACTCCATAGCCGTCGTCGTCCCCGAGGCCGAGTCCCGGTTCTTCTCCGAGCCCTACTTCTCCGGCATGGTCGGCGGCGTCGGCATGGCCCTCGCCGAGTCCAACCTGCAGCTTCTGCTGACCTTCGCCCGCGGCGAGCGCGAGCGCGACAAGCTCGCCTCCTACCTCGCGGCCCACCGTGTCGACGGCGTCCTGCTCGTCTCGGTCCACTCCGACGACCCGCTCGCCGACCGCCTCCTGCAGATGGACATCCCCACGGTGATCAGCGGCCCCCGCTCGGCCGACGAGCCGCTGCCCTCGGTCGACACCGACAACTACGCCGGGGCCCGCTCCGCGATCGAGCACCTGGTCTCCCGCGGCCGGCGCTCGATCGCGATCATCACCGGCCCGCTGGACGTGTACGGCGCCCAGCGCCGACTGGTCGGATACGGGGACGAACTGACCGCCTCCGGTATCGCGTACGAAGAGAAATTGGTGGCCTACGGAGACTTCACCGAGGAGGGCGGCCGGCGCTGCATGACTGATCTTCTTGAACGCAGCCCCGGCCTCGACGCGGTCTTCGCCTGCTCTGACCTGATGGCCTCCGGCGCCCGCCAGGTGCTCCGCGAGGCCGGCCGCCGCATCCCCGACGACGTGTCCCTGGTCGGCTTCGACGACTCCATGATCGCCCGCCACCTGGAACCCGGCCTGACCAGCGTCCGCCAGCCCACCCGCGACATGGGCCGCGCGATGACGGAGCTCCTCCTGGACGAGATCGCCCTGGCCGCCGAGGGCAAGCGCTCCTCGGCCCGGCGGGGGGCCGAGCGGCATCTGGTGCTGCCCACGGAGCTGGTGATCCGGGCGTCGTCGTAGGCACGAGGGCGCTCCCGGGGCCACCGGGCTCCGGGAACGCCGAAGGCCCCGGTTCTCGCGAACCGGGGCCTTCGGGCCTTGCAGGGTGAGTGACGGGACTTGAACCCGCGGCCACCTGGACCACAACCAGGTGCTCTACCAACTGAGCTACACCCACCATGTCCGGTCTTTTGTCGTTCTTCCGACCGGCCGAGAAAAAGTGTACAGGGTCCGAAGGGGTGCTCGCGCACCCCTTTTGCCGAAGCCGGGCGGACCCCGTACGGGCGGGCCTGGGAGTGGCTACTCCGCAGGCAGGACGTGCTTCGCCGCGATCGACTTCGCGGTGTCCGAGTCGGGCCCGGGCTGCGGGACGAAGATCGCCTCGCGGTAGTAGCGCAGCTCCGCGATGGATTCGCGGATGTCGGCGAGCGCCCGGTGGTTGCCGTTCTTCTCCGGACTGTTGAAGTACGCCCTCGGGTACCAGCGCCGGGCCAGTTCCTTGACCGAGGACACATCGACGATCCGGTAGTGGAGGTACTCCTCCAGCGTCGGCATGTCCCGCAGCAGGAATCCGCGGTCGGTCCCGACCGAGTTCCCGCACAGCGGGGCCTTGCCCGCGTCCTTGACGTGTTCACGTACGTACGCCAGGACCTGCTCCTCGGCGTCGGCCAGCGTCGTGCCGCCCGCCAGCTCCTCGAGGAGGCCCGAGGCGGTGTGCATCTGCCGCACCACCTCGGGCATCTGTTCCAAGGCCTCGTCCGGGGGGCGGATCACGATGTCCACCCCTTCACCCAGTACGTTCAGCTCCGAGTCGGTGACCAGTGCGGCCACCTCGATGAGCGCGTCGTTCGCCAGCGAGAGTCCGGTCATCTCGCAGTCGATCCACACCATGCGATCGTTCATGCGCCAACCCTACGGGTCAGACCTTCTCGCTGGCAGACGACGGGCGTCAGCTCCTGTGCGGGTTACTGGGGCGCGGTCCGCGGCCCGGGCAGACTGGCGCGCCCCGGCGCGAACGCGTCGGACGGCGGCTTGCCGCCCTCCAGGTGCCCGGAGTGCCCCGTGTGTCCGGTGTGCCCCGTCGGCCCGGTCGGCATGGACGCCGCATGGGCGCCCAGGCCGGACGTGGCCGCGGCCGTGCGCCGGGACTGGCTCGGCACGGCGCCCGGGCCCGCCGGGTCGCCCGACATGGCGGCGAAGTCGACCGGCTGCCTGTCGGCCGGCTTGCCGTTCGCCCCCGGGCCGTCGGCCGACTGCGGCCGGCGCGCCCGGTAGGCCGCCCGGTACGCGGCCGGGGACGAGCCCAGCTGCCGCCGGAAGTGGCCGCGCAGCGCTACGGGGGAGCGGAACCCGCAGCGCCCCGCGACCTCGTCCACGGAGTAGTCGGACGTCTCGAGCAGCCGCTGGGCCTGGAGGACACGCTGCGTGATCAGCCACTGGAGCGGGGCGGACCCCGTCAGTGACCGGAAGCGGCGGTCGAAGGTGCGGCGGCTCATATAGGCACGTGCGGCGAGCGTCTCCACGTCGAACTGCTCGTGTAAATGCTCCAGCGCCCAGGCGACGACCTCGGCCAGCGGATCCGCACCGATCTCCTCGGGCAGTGACCGGTCGAGATAGCGCTCCTGGCCGCCGCTGCGGCGCGGCGGGACCACCAGACGGCGGGCGAGTGCGCCTGCCGCCTCGTTGCCGTGATCCGTGCGCACGATGTGCAGGCACAGATCGATACCGGCCGCGGTGCCGGCGCTCGTCAGTACATCGCCGTCGTCCACGAAGAGCTCGCGCGGGTCCACATGGACCGACGGATATCGCTTGGCCAGTGTCGGTGCGTACATCCAGTGCGTGGTCGCCGGTCGGCCATCCAGCAGGCCGGCCGCGGCGAGCACGAACGCGCCGGTGCACAGGCCGACGATGCGTGCTCCTTCCTCATGCGCGCGACGTATCGCGTCCAGCGCTTCCTCCGGGGGCGGCGAGGTGATCGACCGCCAGGCCGGCACGACGACCGTGCCCGCCCGCGAGATCGCCTCGAGCCCATGGGGCGCTGTGAGTTCCAGTCCTCCGGTGGTCCGCAGGGGTCCCTCTTCACCGGCGCACACGAGCAACCGGTAGCGGGGAACTCCCGCGTCCTGACGATCGATTCCGAATACGGAGAGCGGTATGGAACTCTCGAAGATGGGTCCGCCGCTGAACAGCAGCACCGCGACGATCTCGCGTCGCCTGCGCCCTGACAGCTTGCGAGCCGCCGCCTCCGGCGCGGTGGTGGAGTCGTGGCTCATCCTGCTAAGCCCCCCTCGGTGATCGCGGCTCCCTCAATACTTTGACGGGCTGTTCGCTCCTGCACGTTTCCCCTCGGTCCTGCTGAAGTCCCCCGCCGCCAAAAAACTCGACCAGCATGATCGAATCTACTGTGTCTCCGGCTGCCCCTGTGACCAGTTAAAGACCTGGCACATTGTCGACATGGCAACTTGGCGTGAAGCATTCGATCACGAAGCGTTGCACTCACGGGCGTTGCTGGGAAGTGCGCCTCAACTCAGTGGCCGGTCCCCGTAGGGTGCACGGGGGTTTTGCGGCCCTTTCAGCCCTGGTGGAAAGGGGGTTGGAAGGCCTGAGGAGCAAGGAAAGCCTGTGTGGCCGAAGTTGGCTGAAAATGTACGGGGTAGCGCGTGGAAACGCCTCAATCCACCGGCGTACTCTGCCCGGCTCGGTGTCCGCCCCTGTGCGCCCCCTGCCCCGTACGGCCGTGCCTACCACGATGCGCGCAGCATTGTTCAGTGTGCAACCGCGCAGCACCGCGTTCGGACTGTCGCAGGAGCAGTCGGCAGGCCGCGGTGACCGCGGCGAGGCCCAGCGCGGCCCCGGCGGCGCCGGCCGCCGAGATGCCGTATCCGACGAGAACCAGTGGCACCAGGACACAGGAGAACGCGGCCCAGCGGACGACATCGCCCGCCCCGTCGGTCCCCGCGACTGGCTTGTCCTGGGCGTGCGGGGTCGGCCGTGTGTGCGACTCCGGCGCGCGGGCGGGGGCCGGGATGCTCCGGCGCGAGCCGGTGGTCCGGTGCGCGGTGGACGGTCCGGGCACGTGGTGCTCCTCGGTGCTCCCTGGGTCGTGACGGTCGGGAGTTCAACGCGCGGGGTCCGTCCCGGTCACTCGTTCCGCCCCTGGAGTGGCCCACAAGAGTGCGCAAACCGCCTGTACGGGGCAGCAACCATTGCCATACGGTCGGCGCCTCGTGCATGCTCCCCTGAACGCTGCGGAGCGCACGTACGTACAGGTCCGAGAGCGGGCCGGAGTCTGGGCAGAGGAGGAGTGTCGCCGTACCCTTGGGGGTATGGGGTTGGGAAGATGATTCCCGGACACAGCTCCGCCGATCAGATGTCGTCCCCTCATTTGAGGCCCACGAGGTACACGCCGAGACACTCATGGCCGGTCACGAATTTTCCGAACCCGAAGGCCGCAAACGGCAGGTCGCCGATCCGACGACGACCCCCCGAGCCGCCGAAGAGCACCGTCACGCCTGTGACCCCGCGTTCAAGCACGGCGTCGTCGTCGGCTTCGACGGGTCGACGTCGAGCGAGCGGGCCCTTTCCTACGCCATCGGCATGGCGCACCGCTCGGGCTCCGGGCTGATCATCGTGCATGTCGCCAATCGGCTGCCGACCACGGTGTGGGCCGGCTGTGAGCCGCCCGTCTTCGTGGACGTGCCCGACCACCGCACCGAGGTGCTCGGTCTGGAGCTGGCCTGCGCGGACTATCTCGCCGAAGTGCCCTGGATCCTCGTCGAGCGCGGTGGCGACATCTGTCACGAGCTGGAGGAGGTCGGCCGGGAGTACTCCGCCGACGCCATCGTCGTGGGCTCGACCCACGGTCTCGTCGGGCGGATCTTCGGCTCGGTCGCGGGGCGGCTGGCGCGGCGCGCGCAGCGGCCCGTCGTTGTCATTCCGTAACCGGGTCCTGTCCCAGGTGGAATACGGCTGACGGTTCCTCAATTTCGTTACGGGGAAGCGCCGTTCGGTGTTCGGTGAATTTCTGCCGGATGGCTGATACTACTCGCGCGTAGAGGTGCTTTGTGCCCTTGTGAAGGGTACATAGCGGTCGCTGGACAACAGCTCAGAGCACCCGCACTTCGCACGAAGGGAGCCCGCTGTGGACAACGACGTCTCCGCGGGAAGCACGGCGACCACCTCGTCCGTTTCCACTCTCGGTCAACTCACTCTCGGACTCACCCTGTTGGCCTTCGGCCTCGGTCACACCGCCGTGATCGACGGGGTCACGGCGGCCGACGCGGTCTCCGTCGCGACGTACGTGGGCGGGATCGCCCTCTTCGTCGCCGGTCTGCTCGCCCTGCGCGAGGACGGCTTCACCGGTACCGCCTTCGCCGGGCTCGGCGCCTTCTGGTTCACCTGGGGCGTCGGGGCCGGGGAGGCCGTTTCGGCGAACGCGGCGGGGCTGTTCCTGCTGCTGTTCGCCCTGCTCGCGCTCAGTCTGACGCTCGGGTCCGCGGGGGCCGGGGTGTTCGCGCGGGGGACGTACGGGCTG
Organism: Streptomyces sp. NPDC046716; assembly: GCF_040645755.1. Lineage (NCBI taxonomy): Bacteria > Bacillati > Actinomycetota > Actinomycetes > Kitasatosporales > Streptomycetaceae > Streptomyces > Streptomyces sp. NPDC046716. Next base: position 29,976 of record NZ_JBEYYU010000053.1, on the reverse strand, counting down.
CTGTTCGTGGCGATGCTGCTGCTGGCCGTCGCCGCGTTCGGTGACACGGCGGGGCTCGCCAAGGTGGGCGGGTGGTTCGCCGTGGCCGGCGGGGTTGTGGCCTGGTACGGGGCGACCGCCGCCATGTCGGGGCTGCCGACCGTGTTGCCCGGGCGGGCTGCCGGCCGGGGCGGCGTGACGGCCGCCGGCTGACAGCCATGTCGGGCCGGGGCAATGGGCGGCCCCGGCCCTCCGGGAACGGGTCCCTCCGCGTCGGGTGGCGCGTGGAGGGGCCCGTTCGTCCGGTTCGCTTCCGGTTGCCGGGTGCGGCTCTCGTCGTGGCTGGTCGCGCAGTTCCCCGCGCCCCTGAGATGCGCACTTCGTGCGGCATCTCAGGGGAGGCCGGCTACTCCACGGTGACGGACTTCGCCAGGTTGCGGGGCTTGTCGATGTCGCGGCCGAGGGCCAGGGCCGTGTGGTAGGCGAGGAGCTGGAGGGGGATGCCCATCAGGATCGGGTCCAGCTCGTCCTCGTTCTTCGGGACGACGATGGTGCGGTCGGCCTTCTCCTGCTCCTGGTGGGCCACCGCGAGGATGCGGCCGGAGCGGGCCTTGATCTCCTCCATCGCGGCGCGGTTCTTCTCCAGCAGGTCGTCGTCGGGGACGATCGCGACCGTGGGGAGCGCCGGCTCGATGAGGGCGAGGGGGCCGTGCTTCAGCTCGGAGGCCGGGTAGGCCTCGGCGTGGATGTACGAGACCTCCTTCAGCTTCAGGGAGGCCTCGCGGGCCACCGGGTAGCCCCGGACACGGCCGATGAACATCATCGAGCGGGCGTCCGCGTACTCCTCGGCGATCTTCTTGATCTCCGCCTCCTGGGCGAGGATCTCCGTGATCTGGGCGGGCAGCTTGCGCAGGCCCTCGATGATGCGCTTGCCGTCGGCGACGGAGAGGTCGCGGATGCGGCCCAGATGCAGGGCGAGCAGCGCGAAGGCGACCGTGGTGTTCGTGAAGCACTTGGTCGAGACGACGCAGACCTCGGGGCCCGCGTGGACGTAGACACCGGCGTCGGACTCGCGGGCGATCGCCGAGCCGACGACGTTGACGACGCCGAAGACCCGCGCGCCCTTGCGCTTCAGTTCCTGGACGGCCGCGAGGACGTCGTACGTCTCGCCCGACTGGGACACCGCGATGTACAGGGTGTCGGGGTCGACGACCGGGTTGCGGTAGCGGAACTCGGAGGCCGGCTCGGCGTCCGCGGGGATGCGGGCCAGCTCCTCGATCATCTGGGCGCCGATCAGACCCGCGTGGTACGACGTGCCGCAGCCGAGGATCTTCACGCGCCGCACCGAACGGGCCTCGCGGGCATCGAGGTTGAGGCCGCCGAGGTGCACCGTGGAGAAGCGGTCGTCGATGCGGCCGCGCAGCACGCGGTCCACGGCGTCGGCCTGCTCGGAGATCTCCTTGTGCATGTACGTGTCGTGGCCGCCCATGTCGTAGGAGGCGGCCTCCCACTCGACGGTGGTGGGGGACGCCGTCGTACGGGTGCCCTCCGTCGTGTACGTACGGAAGTCGTCGGCCTTCAGCGTCGCCATCTCACCGTCGTCGAGGGTGACGATCTGGCGGGTGTGCGAGACCAGCGCGGCGATGTCCGAGGCGACGAACATCTCCTTGTCGCCGATGCCGAGGACGACCGGCGAGCCGTTGCGGGCCACGACGATGCGGTCCGGGAAGTCGGCGTGCAGGACCGCGATGCCGTACGTGCCCTCGATCAGGCGCAGCACCTCGCGGACCTTGTCCTCCAGGTCCGTCGCCTGCGAGCGGGCGATGAGGTGGGTGAGGACCTCGGTGTCCGTCTCGGAGAGGAACTCGACGCCCTCGGCGGTCAGCTTCGCGCGCAGCTCGGAGGCGTTGTCGATGATGCCGTTGTGCACGACGGCGACCTTGTTGTCGCCGGACATGTGCGGGTGCGCGTTCTCGTCGGAGGGGGCGCCGTGCGTGGCCCAGCGGGTGTGGGCGATGCCGGTCGTGCCCTTGAAGCGGGCCGGGACCTTGGCCTCCAGGTCGCGGACGCGGCCCTTGGCCTTGACCATCTTCAGGCCGGACGCCTTGGGGCTGGTGATGACGACGCCCGCGGAGTCGTAACCGCGGTACTCCAGGCGCTGCAGACCCTCCAGGAGCAGCGGTGCCACGTCACGCTTGCCGATGTAACCGACGATTCCGCACATAAGTTGGTGAAGTCCCCTCTACGTGAAGCACTGGTTCAGCCGGCTGGTTCAGCCGTAGACGATCCGGCGGAGCTGCCGGAGCGTGAGCTCCGGCGGGGCCACCGCCCGGTAGGGCAGTTCCGCCGCGATCTGTTCGAAGATCGCCGCGTTCACCAGGCCCTGACCCTGGAGCTCGCGGTGGCGGCGGCGGACGAAGCCCTCCGTCGGTTCGTCGAAGTAGGCGAGCACGTCCTGGATCACCCGCAGCGCCTCGCCCCTGCTCAGGGCGGTGGTCCGCGTCAGATGATCGACAAGTTCCTCGTGCACTCGGTAGATCCTGGGGGACGGGCGGGGGTTTCGCAAGAAATCTGCCCGATATCGGGCAGGTGTCACGTGGTCGGGAAGATCGCGAGGGCGCCCGGGCGGAAGCTGTGAAGGTTTGAAGGGCGCCATGCCGCTTGTTCGGCCCCCGTTCATCCGGCGTATCCGGCCGGGATAGTTGCCACCAGCACCTTTCGGGTCATGGACATTCCACGTATGGGCGTACCCGCCGAACTGGCCGAGCGGAGCCTCGCCGAGCAGCACGAATACCTGCGCAGCACCTTCTCCCGCCGCACGATGATGCGCGGCGGGGCCGTCACCGTCGGCGCGATCGCCGGCGGGGCCTTCGTGCCCGGCGCCGTCGCCCAGGCCGCCCCGGCCGCCGCCCCCGCATCTGTGACCGCCGACATCGACGGGGCCCTCGTCGCCCCCTTCGGCCGCCACCTCTCCTACGGCGACGACGCGCGCACCGAGATGACGGTCTCCTGGCAGGTGCCCGCGCCGGTCAAGAACCCGTTCATCCGGATCGGCTCCAGCGCCGGCGACCTGTCGCGGAAGATCACCGCCGAGGTCCGCGCCCTGTACACCCCGGCCGGGGTCGGCACCAGCGCCGACCACACCCAGTACTACGTGCACGCCAAGCTGTCCCACCTGAAGCCGGGCCGCACCTACTACTACGGCGTCGGCCACCAGGGCTTCGACCCGGCGTCGCCGAAGTTCGCGGGCACCATCGGCACCTTCACCACGGCGCCCTCCCACGCGGAGCCGTTCACCTTCACGGCCTTCGGCGACCAGGGCGTCAGCTACCACGCGCTCGCCAACGACTCCCTGATCCTCGCCCAGGGCCCGTCCTTCCACCTGCACGCCGGTGACATCGCGTACGCGGACCCGTCGGGCCAGGGGAAGACCACCGACACCTTCGACGCGCGGACCTGGGACCAGTTCCTCGCGCAGACCGAGAGCGTCGCCAAGTCCGTTCCGTGGATGGTCAGTTACGGCAACCACGACATGGAGGCCTGGTACGCGCCGCACGGCTACGGCAGCCAGCAGGCCCGCTTCGAGCCGCCGGCCAACGGCCCCGACCCGGAGAACCTGCCCGGCGTCTACTCCTTCGTGCACGGCAACACGGCCATCATCTCGCTCGACGCCAACGACGTGTCGTTCGAGATCCCGGCCAACCTCGGCCTCTCCGGCGGCACCCAGACCAAGTGGTTCGAGGCGCAGCTGAAGAAGTTCCGCGCGCACAACTCCGGCATCGACTTCGTCGTCGTCTTCTTCCACCACTGCGCGTACTGCACCGCCACCGCGCACGCCTCGGAGGGGGGCGTGCGCCAGGAGTGGGTGCCGCTGTTCGAGAAGTACACCGTCGACCTGGTGATCAACGGCCACAACCACGTCTACGAGCGCTCCGACGTCCTCAAGGGCGAGAAGGTCACCAAGGAGCTGCCGATCGGCGGCACCGTCTACCCGGAGACCGAGGGCGTCGTCTACGTCACGGCCGGAGCGGCGGGCAAGAGCCTGTACGCGTTCCCGGTCGCCGACACGTACGAGGGCAACGCGAAGGACATCGACCCGTTCGCCTCGTACGTCACCGAGGAGGGCGGCGCCAAGAAGGCCGTCACGGTCGACTGGTCGCGGGTGCGCTACACCAACTACTCGTTCCTGCGGGTGGACGTGAAGCCCGCGTCGTTCGGGCGCACGGCGACCCTGACGGTCCGCGGCATCGCCGAGACCGGCGCCGAGATCGACAAGTTCGTGGTGGCCCGCAAGTCCAAGCGCTGACCACGGCGGCTCACAGCCGCTTGAGGACCGCCTGCTTCGCCACCGCGAACTCCTCGGCCGTCAGGACCCCGGCCCGGTGCAGCTCGCCCAGTTCGCGCAGCCGGCGCAGCAGTGCGTCGTGGTCGTCCTCCGGCACCTTCGCGGGTGCCGGGGGCGCGGCCTCGGGCGCCTTCTCCAGGGCGGGGGCCGCAGTGGCCGTCCCCGCTCCGGGGTGCGGCAGCCGGGCCTGCACCGCCGCCGCGACCAGCGCCATCAGCGGGTCCTTCTTGAAGCCCCACAGCTCGATGGAGTTCGGGTCGTACTTCGGCGGGGCCTTGGTGGGCGCGGAGCGGACGGTGAAGCGCAGGCAGCCGTTCTCCAGGCCGGCGGCCGGCTGCCACTCCACCGCCGCGATGTCGGCGAGGGCGAGCTGCCGGGTGCCGGCGGTCGCCTTCGCGTCCTCCGTCTTCCAGTTCCACTCCAGGCGGACGTGCTCCCCGTCGAAGCTGGCCGTGCCGTCGCCCGCGGAGACCGAGAGCGGCACGGCCGGTCCGGGCAGCAGATACGCGGTACAGGCCGAGGACGGGACCTGTTCGAGCAGCAGTGCGTTGCGCACCTCGTCCACGAGGTACTCCGCGACGCCGTAGCGGTCCGACTCGACGGTGAGCTGGTACGGGTCCGTGCCCTCGGTCAGCTTGCCGCCGGTCGCCTGCAGCAGCGGATCCGCGCCCTCGCGCAGCCGCAGCCGCAGCCGGCCCGACTTCCGGCCCTGCTCGAAGGAGACGCCGGCCAGCGCCGCGAGCGGGACGGTCAGCTCACCCAGGGCCCTGCGCAGCGGGTTCACGCCCTTGTCACGGCCCGGGACGAGCCGCAGCGCCTCGCCGTCGAACGTCCACGTCCCGTCGCGCTGGATGATTTCCGCCATGGGGCAATTCTGGCAGGGGCCCGGGAGGACCGTCTCCCGAGCCCCTGCGGTCTGTGCGCCTGCGATCAGGCGATCGGGTTGTCGAGATCGCCGACCAGTTGCAGGGCGCCCGAGGGGTCGGCCAGGTCCACCATCTGCTCGTTGTTGCGCAGCTGGAGCCGGTTCAGGCAGGACAGCGCGAAGTGGGGGGCGAACATGTCGAACCGCTCGAACTTGTCGGCGAGTTGGGGAGCCGACGCCTGGTAGTCACGGACGCAGTCCGCGACCGCCGCCCAGAACGTGTCCTCGTCGACGACGCCGTCCCCGACCAGGTTCGCCGCCAGGAAGCGGAAGAAGCAGTCGAAGACGTCCGTGAAGATCGACAGGAGCTTCATGTCGTCGGGCACGTCGGCGCGGATGCGGTCCACCTTCGGCGGCAGCACCGCGTCCGGGTCCATCACCGCGATCTCCTCGGCGATGTCCTTGAAGACGGCCCGCTGGACCACGCCCCGCTCGTCCAGGACCAGGATGACGTTCTCGCCGTGCGGCATGAAGACCAGGTCGTAGGCGTAGAAGCTGTGCAGCAGCGGGGTCAGGTACGCGCGCAGGTACGGCTTCAGCCACTCCTTCGGCGTCAGTCCCGAGCGCTCGATCAGGGCGCCCGCCAGCGAGCGGCCCTCGCGGTCGACGTGCAGCAGCGAGGCCATGGTGGCCAGCCGCTCCCCGGGGGCCAGCGACGGGACCGGGGACTCGCGCCACAGCGCCGCCAGCATCTTGCGGTACGGCGAGTAGCGGTCGGTGGCGGCCTCGTACTCCAGGTGCCGGTAGCCGACGGCCGCCCGCTCGCGGATGATCGTCAGGCCGGTGCCCTTGAGCACCTCGTCGTTCTCGATGAGCGCGGTGAGCCAGTCGTTGATCGCGGGCGTCGCCTCCATGTACGCCGCCGAAAGGCCGCGCATGAAGCCCATGTTGATGACCGACAGGGCCGTCTTCACGTAGTGCTTGGCGGGGTCGGTGGTGTTGAAGAACGTACGGATCGACTGCTGGGCCAGATACTCGTCGTCGCCCTCGCCGAGCCAGACGAGGTGCCGCTGGGCGACCTCCGCCGCGAAGGTGACCGACAGCTTGTTCCACCACTGCCACGGGTGCACCGGGATCAGCAGGTAGTCGGCCGGGTCCAGGCCCTGGCCGCGCAGGGTCGCGTCGAAGCGGCCCAGGGTCTCCTCGCCGAGTTCGGCGCGGAGGAAGGACTCGTACTCCAGACCGGCCCCCGCCGTGAACGCGGCGCGCTCGCGGGTCGCCGCCAGCCAGATCAGCCGGACCGGGCTCGCGGTCTCGGGCGCGTACGACAGGTACTCGTGGATGCCGAAGCCGAGCCTGCCGTTGTTGGCGACGAAGCACGGGTGGCCCTCGGTCATGCCCGTCTCGATGGCCTGGAAGTCGTCGGTGGCCGCCAGCTCGGCGGCCGTCGTGCCCGGCTTCGCCAGCTTGTAGCAGGTGCCGGAGAGGGTGGAGGAGATCTCCTCCAGGTAGACCGGCAGGATCGACTCGCTCAGGCCGAGCGAGTCCTTCATCTCGATGAAGAACTCCAGCGCGTTCAGCGGGAGTTCGGCGCCGTCGCGGTGGCGGGTGAGGGAGTCGGGGGACACCTGCCAGTGGTCGAGGCGCAGCCGCTGGGCCGCGAACCGGTACGCGGTCTTGCCGTCGTCGCTGCGGACGAGGTACCGGTCGCCCTCGACGGACTCCGGGGCGAGCAGCCGCTCGTGGGCGAACTCGGCGAGCGCCTTGCGGATCAGGAGGCGGTTGGCCTCCGCCCAGTGGTCGGGGGTCAGGTGGGAGACTGCGTCCGCGATGCTCATGCTCGCGCGCTCCTTCCGGTGGCCTTCTCGAACTGTTCGCGCGTGCAGAAGCTCAGCAGCGCCTTCTTCTCCGGCTTGTCGATCTCGCGCTCGGGGACGAAACCGACGGCTTCGTTGAGCGCGTGGACCGCCGTGTTGCGCACGTCGGGCTCGACCACGACACGGCGCACGGCCGGGTCGGTGAACAGGTGCTCCATGACCGCGGTGATCACGGCCCGGGTGAAGCCGGATATGCGTATCTCCGACGGCGCGGTCAGGAAGTGCATGCCGATGTCGCCGGGCTCGGGCTCGTACAGGCCGACGAGCTCGACGTGGCGGGGGTCGTAGCGCTCCATCAGGAACGCGGGCTCCCCGTCGTGCAGCCCGAGGAACGCGTCGTGGTGCTCGGCCGCCGCGATGGACATGTACTCGCGCTCGACGTCCTCCAGCTTCGCGTTCTGCATCAGCCAGAACGCGGCCTTCGGATCGGTGACCCAGCGGTGCAGCAGCTCCGCGTCGGCCTGCGGGTCGACGGGGCGCAGGGTCAGTTTGCCGAGCGTGTGTGTGGGGGTGCTCATACTGCGAACTCCTGGAAGGCGATGGTCTTCTCGACGGGGTAGTACTCGGTGCCGAGCAGCTCGCCGATGATGTAGCTGTTGCGGTAGGCGCCCATGCCCAGGTCGGGGCTGGTGATCGAGTGGGTGTGCACGCCGGCGTTCTGCAGGAAGATGCCGCGTCCCGTGGTGTCGATCGCGTAGTTGCGGGCGACGTCGAAGCGGCCCTTGCCGTCGAGCTTGATGCGGTCCTTGACGGGCTCCAGGAACGCGGGGGTCGCGTACTTGTAGCCGGTGGCGAGGACCAGGCCCTCGGTCTCGATCTCGTACGCCTTGTCCTGCTCCTCCTGGTGCAGGCCGAGGGTGTACGTGCCGTTGTCGTCGTAACTCGCCTTGCTCAGCGCCGAGTTGGTCAGCAGCCGCGTCGGCACCGGGCCGTCGAGGCCCTTCTGGTAGAGCAGGTCGAAGATGGCGTCGATCAGCTCGCCGTCGATGCCCTTGAACAGGCCCTTCTGCCGCTCCTCCAGCGAGTACCGGGTGGCTTCCGGCAGCGCGTGGAAGTAGTCGATGTAGTCCGGGGACGTCATCTCCAGCGTCAGCTTGGTGTATTCGAGCGGGAAGAAGCGGGGGGAGCGGGTCACCCAGTTCAGCCGGTAGCCGTGGACGTCGATCTCGCTCAGCAGGTCGTAGTAGATCTCGGCGGCGGACTGACCGCTGCCGACCAGCGTGATCGACTCCTTCTGCTGGAGGGCCTGCTTGTGCTGCATGTAGCGGGAGTTGTGCAGGACTCCGTCGCCGCCCAGCTCCGCGCAGGCCTCCGGGATGTGGGGCGGGGTGCCGGTGCCGAGGACCAGGTGGCGGGCGCGGTAGGTCTCGCCGGTGTCGGTGGTGACGGCGTACAGCTCCGCGTCGTCCTCGTAGCGCACCTCGGTCACCGTGGTGCTGAAGCGGATCGAGGAGAGCTTGGCGGCGGCCCAGCGGCAGTACGCGTTGTACTCCACGCGCAGCGGATAGAAGTTCTCGCGGATGTAGAACGAGTACAACCGCCCCGATTCCTTCAGGTAGTTGAGGAAGGAGTAGGGGGAGGTCGGGTCGGCGAGGGTCACCAGGTCCGACATGAACGGGGTCTGGAGGTGGGCGCCGTCGAGGAACATGCCCGAGTGCCACTCGAAGTCCGGCTTGGACTCCAGGAAGACGCCGTTCAGCTCGGCTATGGGTTCGGTGAGAGCGGCGAGACCGAGGTTGAAGGGGCCGAGCCCGATCCCGATGAAGTCGTAGGTCTCAAGAGGCGCGGTCAAGGATGTCTCCCAGGTACTGCTCGGCGTGGCCGGCGATGAGGTCGAGGACGGCCCGGATGTCGTCGAGGGTCGTCTCGGGGTTGAGCAGGGTGAACTTCAGGTACTGGCGGCCGCCGGTCTTGGTGCCCGCCACGACCGCGTCGCCGGAGGCGAACAGGGCTTTGCGGGCGTACAGGTTGGCCCGGTCGATCTCGGCCGGGTCGGTGACGGTCGCGGGGATGTAGCGGTAGACGAGGGTGGACAGGCTCGGCTCGACGACCACGTCGAAGCGCGGGTCGGCGGCCAGCACCTCCCAGGCCCGGTGGGTCAGGTCGCAGACCTCGTCGAAGAGGGAGCCGATGCCGTCGGCGCCCATCACGCGCAGGGTGAGCCACAGTTTGAGGGCGTCGAAGCGGCGGGTGGTCTGGAGCGACTTGTCCACCTGGTTGGGGATGCGCTCGGCGACGGTGCGCCGGGGGTTGAGGTACTCCGCGTGGTAGGTGGCGTGCCGCAGGGTGGCGCCGTCGCGGACCAGCACGGCGCTCGAACTCACCGGCTGGAAGAAGGACTTGTGGTAGTCGACGGTGACGGAGTCGGCGCGCTCGATGCCGTCGAGGCGGTCCCGGCGGGTGCGCGAGGCGAGCAGGCCGCAGCCGTAGGCGGCGTCGACGTGCATCCAGGTGTCGTACTGGGCGCAGAGCTCGGCGATCTCCGGCAGCGGGTCGATGGAGCCGAAGTCGGTGGTGCCCGCGGTGGCGACGACGGCCATGGGGACGAGGTCCTCGGCCCGGCAGCGCTCCAGCTCGGCCGCGAGGGCCAGGGCGCGCATCCGCTTGTCCTGGTCGACGGGGATCGTCACGACGCACTCCGGCGGCAGGCCGAGGAGTTTCGCGGACTTCTGGACGCTGAAGTGGCCGGCCTCGGACGCGAAGATGCGCAGCCGGGCGAGGTCCTCGGTCTTGCTCTCCTCGCGGGCGAGCAGCAGCGCCTGGAGGTTGGACTGCGAGCCGCCCGAGGTGAAGACGCCGTCGGCGGCCGGGCCGAGCCCGATCCGGGCGGCGGTCCAGTCGATCAGCTTGCGCTCGATGAGCGTCCCGCCCGCCGACTGGTCCCAGGTGTCGAGCGAGGAGTTGACCGCGGACAGCACGGCCTCGCCGAGCACGGCCGGGATCACGACCGGGCAGTTGAGGTGGGCGAGGTAGCGGGGGTGGTGGAAGTAGACGGCGTCGCGGAGGTAGACGTCCTCCAGCTCGTCGAGCGCGGCGATGGTGTCGTGCAGCGGCTCGTCGAGGTTCACGGCGTCGACGGTGGGGGAGAGGGCGTCGGGTGAGACGCCGGTGAACGGCCGTGAGGTGGTGGCGAGTTTGGCCGCCACCCGCTCGATTCCCTCGGTCACGGAGCTGCGGTACAACTCCGCGGTCGTGTCATTGAGCAGGTGCGAGCGCATGAACGGTTCCTCCGGGTGGGGATGAGGTGGTTCCCGGGTGGGGCAGGAGTGCCGCGGCCATGGGCAGGGGCGGGGCCGCGACGCTTGACTTAGGTTAGCCTAACCTAATTTCTACGTGGGACCCCGCCCCTGTTTATGGCGGAATGTGCAGTTGTTTGGCGGGAATTGCGTCTACGCGGCGGCCTCGGCCCGCAGCGCGTCCTCGCTCAGGCCGCGCCGCCAGTAGCCGACGAACTTCACGGCCCGCTTGTCGTAGCCGCGCTCGCGCACGAGATGGCGGCGCAGCTCCTTCATCGAGCCGGACTCGCCGGACAGCCAGGCGTACGGCCGTGCGGTGTCGGGGAGTTGGGCGGCGCGGATGGCGTCGAGCGCGCTCGGCGCCCGCTCGTCGCGGACCAGCCAGTGCACGGTGAGGTTGGCGGCCGTGAGGATCGGCTGGATGTCGGCGCGGTGCGGGACCTCCAGCCACACGTGCGCGGAGACGGACGAGGGCAGCCAGGCCAGGATGCCGAGCGCGGCCGGCAGGGCCGTCTCGTCGCCCCACATGAGGATGTGGTCGAAGTCCGCCGGGGGCTGGCAGCGCACCGCGGCGTTGTCGGCGATCGCGGGGCCGAGCACGACGACCTTGTCGCCCGCCGTCGCGGCCTCGGCCCAGCGGCAGGCGGGGCCGGTGGTCGCCGGGTCGTCGTTGTGCAGCACGAAGTCGATGTCGACCTCCTGCGCGGGGTGCCGGCGCTGGCCGCTCAGCGTGTACGAGCGCATGACCGCGCGGACGTCGTCCGGCAGCGCGCGGTACGCGGTGTGCCAGCCGTGGCCGTCGTCGCCCGGCACGATGGGCGGCAGGACGGGGGCGTCCTGGCCCGGCTGCGGCAGGAAGAGGGAGAGGGACTGGTCCCGGCCGCCGCCGTGGAAGTGCTCAAGCTCGGGACCGGTGAAGGTCACCCGGAGCAGCGACGGGCCGAGCCGCCGCGTGCGGACCACTTGCAGATCGAAGAATCGGAAAGGGGCTACAGCGGGGGCTTCGGCCGTCGCGGTCATGGGGTCAGGACACCTTCTTCGCGGTCTCGATCGCCTTGGCGAGGTTCTCCAGGAGCGGAGCGCACTTGTCGTAGGAGAGGATCGGCTCGGGGGAGCGGGCGATGACCTGACCGGCCTTCACCGCGGGCAGCTTCTGCCAGGTGCCCTCTTCGATGTCGGCGGGCTGGATGGCCTGCGCGCGGTCGTCCATCATGATGATGTCGGCCGGGTACTTGTCGACGTTCTCCCAGCTCAGGTTCTCGAACCAGCCGCCCGAGTCCTTCTTCGCCTTCTCCGGCGGCTCGACGAAGTTCACGCCGAGGGCCTTGAAGTACTCCAGGTCGATGGAGAGGTTCGTGCCGGACACGTAGAAGATGTCCGCGCTCGCCGAACCGGCCAGGACCTTGATGTCGGGGTGGGCCTTGGCGGCCTTGCGCAGCCGGGCCGCGGCGTCCTCGAAGCGCTTCTTCGCCGCGACGACCTTGTCGGCCTTCAGGTCGGCGCCCAGCGACTCGGCCAGCGCGTACATCCGCTCCAGCGGCTTGGTCAGCTGGCGGTCGAAGACCGAGACGCCGACGCTGGGGGCCAGCTTGGCGATCTTCGCCGCGGACTCCTCGGGGACGTACCAGAGGGTGCCCGCGGAGTCGAACATCGTGGTGATCAGGACGTCGGGCGCCAGGCCCGCGTACTTCTCGATGTTGAACTGGCCCCACTTGTTGCCGATGACGGTGACCTTGGAGACGTCCATGTCGCCGGCCTGCACGTCGGGCTTGCCGCCCTTCGTGGTGGTCGGGCCGAAGACGCCCTTGACCTGGATGCCGTAGTCGAAGAGGGCCGCGCCGACGCCGGTGAAGGCGACGATGTTCGCCGGGATCTTGTCCAGCTTCACGGCCGTGCCGCGGTCGTCCTCGAAGGAGAACGGGCCGGACTTGTCCGCGGCCTTCGTCGCGTCCGAACCGCTGTCTTTCGAGCCGCTGTCGCTGCCGCAGGCGGCGAGCGCGGCGCCGAGGCCGAGGGCTCCGCCGGCGGCGAGTATGCCGCGGCGGGTGGGGCGGGACAGTCGGGCGTTGGGCATCACGGGCTGCTTTCGGACGTGCCGGGGTTGTCGGCCGGGCAGGGTGCAGAACTGAGGGAAGGTTAACCTAAGTTTCTGGCATGTCCAGGGGGCGGGGGCACCCGCACGCGCCCGCGACGCGGGTCCGGCAGGTCAGGCGCCCGCGCGGGGCAGACGCACCCGCACCACCAGACCGCCCGCCGGCCGTGCCGTCGCGGTGACCGAGCCCGCGTGCGCACGGGTCACGGAGCGCACGAGCGCGAGGCCGAGACCGTGTCCCCGCTCGCTGCCGACCCGCTCCGCCGCCCGCTGGAACGGCTCGAAGAGCCGCTCGACCGTGCCGGGTTCGACCCCGGGGCCGGAGTTCACGACCTCCAGGACCACGTCGTCCCGGCCGCCGCCGTCCGGGTCGCCTGCCCGCACCTCGACCGTGACGAAACCTCCGCCGTCGATGGTGTTGTGTGTCACGGCGTTCCCGACGAGGTTCGCCACCAGGTGGCGCAGCAGCGTCGCGTTGCCGCGCACCGCGCAGTCCGCTTCCGTGGTGCAGGTGACGGTGGGGGTTCCCGGCGCGCGGCCCGCCTCCTCGGCGACCTCGCGGGCCAGCGCGGCGAGGTCCACGGGTGCGCCGTCGAACTCCACGTGGTCCGCGGCGGCGAGCGCCAGCAGCTCCTCGACGATACGGATGTTGCGCTCGTTGGTCTCGGCGAGCATCGGCACGAGCTCGGCGAACGACGCGCCCGACGGGTCCGAGGCCGCCAGCTGGAGCGCGGCACGGGCCGTGGTCAGCGGGGTGAGCAGTTCGTGCGAGGCGTTCGCCGCGAACCGCTGGTGGGCGGCGAAGGACTCCTCCAGGCGGGCCAGCGTCGTGTCGAAGGTGTCGGCGAGCTGCCTCAGTTCGTCGTGCGGGCCCTGCGCGTCGATGCGGTACGCCAGATCGCCCTCGCCCGCCCGGGCGGCCGCCCGGCTGATGGTGTGCAGCGGCGCGAGCAGCCGCCGCGAGAGCAGCCAGCCGGCCGTCAGCCCGACGGCGGTGACGAGCAGCAGACCGCCGATCGAGATGGCGAGCACGCTCGCCCAGACGTCCTCCTTGTCGCGGACAAGGCCGGTCGTGTCGATCTTCTGGCCGGGCAGGACGCTCGCGTCCGCGCTCGGTGCGACGGTGTGCGGCGGGATCGAGGACGGCGTCGCCGAGGCACCGGCGGTCGGGCTCGGGACCACGACCGGCGTCGTCAGGTCGTACGTGGGGACGTAGCGGATGCCGACGTAGATGACGGCGACCATCAGGACCGAGCAGGCGACGAGCGCGCCGCCGAAGCCGAGGAAGAGCCGCAGGTGGATGCTGAGGGTGCGGCGGCCTGTGCGTCCGTCGTGGCCTGTTCCTTTGGGGCCTGTGTCTTTGTGGCCTGTGCGGCGGGTCATCCGGCGCTCAGGTAGTAGCCGGCGCCGACGGCCGTGTGCACCAGGCGCGGTTCGCCCAGCTTTCTGCGCAGCGTGTGCACCACCAGGCGGACCGCGTTCGTCATCGGGTCCGTGCCCGCGTCCCACGCCTTGTCGAGCAGGTCCTCGGTGCTGAGCACGCCGCCGTCGGCCCGCATCAGCAGCTCCAGGACCGCCAGCTCCTTCCGCGTGAGGCGGACCTCCGCGCCCGCCCGCTCGACCCGGCGGCGGTGCGTGTCGAAGGAGACGTCGGCGAAGGTGAGGACGGGGGCGTGGCCCGTCGGGGGACGGCGGTACAACGCCCGCAGCCGCGCGACCAGTTCGGGGAAGTCGAAGGGCTTGGCGAGATAGTCGTCGGCGCCGAGGCCCAGCCCCTCCACCTTGTCGCCGAGACGCCCCGCCGCCGTCAGCATCAGCACCCGGCAGGGCAGCCGCTCCTCGACGACGCGGCGGCACACCTCGTCGCCGTGCACCAGCGGCAGATCCCGGTCCAGGACCACGGCGTCGTAGTCGTAGACCCGCAGCCGCTCCAGGGCGGCACGGCCGTCGTGCACCACGTCAGGGGTGATCGCCTCGCGGCGCAGCCCCAGCTCGATGACGCGCGCCAGATACCGCTCGTCCTCGACCACCAGCACCCGCACCGCGCACTCCGTCCTGAGAATTCCATGAAAGACCGGGACGTCCGCCGATGGCGTTTCGCCCGTGGTCCGCCACATTTATCAGAGCCGGTATGTGACCCGTATATGAAAGGAGCCGACACCCGCCGAAACGGCAAACAGAGCCGAAAACACCGCCTGCATAGCGTCTCGCGGCATGAACCTTTTCAAACGGGCCTGGTGGCGGCTGACCGCCCATCCGGGGAAAAGCCTGATGCTGGTCGGCCTCTTCTTCGTCATCTGCACCCTCGTCCTGTCCGGATTCCTGATCCGATCGGCGGCGGCCCGGGCGGCGGACGCCGCCAAGGAACGGGTCGGCGCGGTGGCGACGATGCAGCTCGACGTGAACGGACTCCTCGCGTCCGGCAAGGGGCAGAAGCCCGAAGGGCAGCAGGGCGGCGTCATCGGATCCGAGGGCGACCTGCGCCGCAGCCTCGTCGACAAGATCTGCGAGTCGTCCGTGGTGGCCTCCTGCAACTACTCCACCGACGGCGGCGCCTTCCCCACCAAGAGCGGCAAACTGCACCAGCCGGTACCGCCGCCCGCCGGGCAGGACAGCACGGGCACCGACCTCTTCTCCGTCTCCGGCATTCGCGACCTCGACGCCGTCAAGGAATTCCGCAACGGCGACTCCCGGCTGATCGCCGGACGCGGCATCACCCCCGACAGCAAGCCCGACGAGATCGTCGTTGAGGAACGCGTCGCCAAGGACAACCACCTGAAGGTCGGCGGCGTACTGAAACTGAAGGTCGGCGAACTGCCGGGCCCCGGCCAGAAGCCGGACACGACCGAACACCCCTTCAAAGTCGTCGGCATCTACAAGAACAGCACGGCCGACACCGGCAGTTACCTCCCCGCCATGGTCGACCCCGCCAACCGGCTCTACGCCACCCCCGACGGCGGCTCCGTCCTCATGGGCAAGGGCGACCGGGGCACCGCCCTGTCCAGCGCGACCTTCACCCTCAAGGACCCGGCGGACCTCGACCGGCTGCGCGACGACGCGCGGGCCGCGGGCGCGGACCTGAAGATCTTCCCGATCACGGTGAACGACAAGCAGTACAAGGCGCTGGTCGGCCCCATCACCAGGACCGCGGGGTTCGCGACCGTCACCGTCTGGCTGGTCGCCCTGGCCGGCACGGTGATCCTCGCCCTCATCGTCGCCTCGTCGCTGCGCGAGCGCCGCAAGGAGCTCGGCATCCTGCTCTCCCTCGGCGAGAAGAAGCCGCGCCTGCTCGGCCAGCACCTCGTCGAGGTCGTCGCCTGCGCGCTGCTCGCGGTCGGCCTCGCGGGTGCGTGCAGCGGGCTGCTGTCCCAGACCATCGGCGACAAGCTGCTCGCGGGCGAGGTCTCCTCGGCACGGCAGGACGCCGACGACAGCACGCCGGAGGCGGATTACAGCAACTCCACGCCCGGCGGTCCGAGTCCGAAGGAGGACGGGCCCGAACCGATCAGCTCGCTGGACATCAGGCTCACCGCGGCCGACATCGGCAGGGTCGGCGCCACCGGCCTCGGCATCGCCGCCCTCGCCACGCTCGTCCCCGGCTCCCGCGTCCTGCGCCTGAACCCGCGCGACATCCTCACGAAGGGCGACTGACCGCCATGACCGCACCCCTGCTCGAACTCGCCGACGTCACCCGCGTCCACCAGAGCGGCACCCGGCGCCGCACCGTCCTCAAGGGCGTCGACCACCGCTTCGAAGCGGGCCGCATGTACGCCGTCGTGGGCCCCTCCGGGTCCGGCAAGACCACGCTGCTCTCGCTCGCCAGCGGCCTGGACTCACCGACCTCCGGCACCGTGCGGCTGCGCGGCCGGGACATCGCCGAACTGGGCCTCGGCCGCTACCGCAACCGGCACGCCGCCACCGTCTTCCAGTCCCTGAACCTGCTCACGTACCTCACGGCGGTGCAGAACATCACCACCGCCATGGAAATCACCGGCGTGAAGGGCCGCCACCGCAGGCGCCGTGCCGTCGAACTCCTCGAACTCCTCGGCGTGGAACCGGCCGAACACCACCGGCGCACCCTGCAACTCTCCGGCGGCCAGCAGCAACGGGTGGCCATCGCCCGCGCCCTGGCCTGCGAGGTCGACATCCTCTTCGCCGACGAACCCACCGGCAGCCTCGACCACGAGACGGCCACCGGCATCATCGACGTCTTCCGCCGCCTGGCCCACGAGGACGGCAAGTGCGTGGTCGTCGTCACGCACTCGAAGGACGTGGCGGCGGCATCCGACGAGGTCCTGACGCTGAAGCGCGGCCGCCTGATCCCGTCGACCTGAGCTCTTCGGGGCCGCGAGCAACCACGACGGCGCGAAGGACGCGACGGAACCCCGACGTCCCAAGCGGGAGCGGCTTTCCAGGGGCGCGGGGAACTGCGCGCCCAGCCACGACGGCGCGGTAGACGCGAAGAGTCGCCAACGCCCCACGCGGGAGCGGCTTTTCAGGGGCGCGGGGAACTGCGCGAGCAACCACGACGGCGCGGTAGACGCGAAGAGTCGCCAACGCCGCACGCGGGAGCGGCTTTTCAGGGGCGCGGGGAACTGCGCGCCCAGCCACGACGAACCCGCACCCGCGCACAACAGAGGCCCCCGGAACCAAAGGCGCGCCAAGGGGGCCGAACCCAACGCCCCCTAAGACGTGAGCCCCAGCTCCCTAGCGATCAGCATCCGCTGCACCTCGCTCGTGCCCTCCCCGATCTCCAGGATCTTGGAGTCCCGCCACATCCGGGCCACCGGATACTCGTTCATGAAGCCGTAGCCGCCGTGGATCTGGGTCGCCTCCCGGGCGTTGTCCACCGCGATCGTCGACGAGTACAGCTTCGCGAGCGCCGCCTCCTTCTTGAACGGCTCCCCGGACACCAGCCGCGACGCCGCGTCCCGCCAGGCGAGCCGCGCGGTGTGCGCCTTCATCTCCATGTCGGCGATCTTGAACTGGATCGCCTGGTAGCCGCCGATGCTCCGCCCGAAGGCGTGCCGCTCCTTGGCGTACTTCACCGACTCGTCGACACAGCCCTGGGCGAGTCCGGTGGCGAGCGCCGAGATCGCGATCCGGCCCTCGTCGAGGATGCGCAGGAACTGGGCGAAGCCGCGCCCCTCCGTACCCAGCAGGTTCGCGGCCGGCACGCGGACGTCGTCGAAGTGCAGCTCACGCGTGTCCGACGCGTTCCACCCCACCTTCGAGTACGGGGCCGCGACCGTGAAGCCGGGAGTCCCGGACGGAACGATCACCGACGAGATCAGCGGCTTGCCGTCCGCCGTCCGACCGGTCACCGCCGTCACGGTCACCAGGCCGGTGATGTCGGTGCCGGAGTTGGTGATGAAGCACTTCGTGCCGTTGATCACCCAGTCGCCCGTCTCCGGGTCGCGGACGGCCGTGGTGCGGGTGCCGCCCGCGTCCGAACCGGCCTCCGGCTCGGTCAGGCCGAACGCGCCGAGCATCTCGCCCGCGCAGAGCTTCGGCAGCCACTCCCGCTTCTGCTCCTCGGTACCGAAGAGATGGAGCGGCATCGCGCCGAGCGAGACGCCCGCCTCCAGGGTGATGGCGACCGAGGAGTCGACCCGGGCCAGCTCCTCCAGCGCGATGCCGAGCGCCAGATAGTCGCCGCCCATCCCGCCGTACTCCTCCGGGAACGGCAGCCCGAACAGGCCCATCCGCCCCATCTCGCGCACGATCTCGTACGGGAACTCGTGCCGCTCGTAGTAGTCGCCGATCTTCGGCGCCACGACGTCGTGCGCGAACTCCTCGACGGTGCGCCGCAGTTCCTCGTGCTCGGGGGAGAGGTGGTGATCCATTGTTCACTGCTCCTGTGGGGTCGCGGAGAGGGCACGCACGGTGCGGGAGGGGCTGGGGCGGCCCAGGTGTCCGGCCATCCACGTGCTGGTTTCGGTGAGCAGGGCGAGGTCGACGCCGGTCTCGATGCCGAGTCCGCGCAGCATCCAGACGAGGTCCTCGGTGGCGAGGTTGCCGGTGGCGCTCTTCGCGTAGGGGCAGCCGCCGAGCCCTCCGGCGGACGCGTCGACCGTGGTGACCCCGTGCTGCAGCGCCGCCAGGGTGTTGGCGAGGGCCTGCCCGTAGGTGTCGTGGAAGTGCACGCCGACGGCCTCGGTCGGCACGCCCTCCTCGTTCAGCTCCGCGAGCAACGTCTGTACGTGGCCGGGGGTGGCCACGCCGATCGTGTCGCCGAGACTCAGCTCGTCACAGCCCAGGTCCATGAGGGCCTTGGCGACGGAGACGACCTGGTGGACCGGGACCGGGCCCTCCCACGGGTCGCCGAAGCACATGGAGAGATAGCCGCGCACGTGCGCGCCCGCCTCCTTGGCGCGGGCCACCACCGGCTCGAACATCGCCAGGGACTCGGCGACCGTGCGGTTGAGGTTGGCCTTCGCGAAGGACTCGGTGGCGCTGGCGAACACCGCGATGCGGCTCGCGCCGAGGGCCAGGGCCCGGTCCAGGCCCCTTTCGTTCGGGACCAGGACCGGGAGGTGCACGGCCGGGGCGAGGTCCTGGAGTTCGGGGAACAGGGTCTCCGCGTCCGCCAGTTGGGGCACCCACTTGGGGTGGACGAAGCTGGTGGCCTCGATGGTGGTCAGGCCCGCGCGGGCCAGGCGGTGGACGAACTCCGCCTTGACCTCCGTGGGGACCGTGGACTTCTCGTTCTGGAGGCCGTCGCGGGGGCCCACCTCGTGGATCCGCACCCTTGCCGGGAGGCCTGGGGCTGGGCTGATCATGGGGAGTGTCATCGTGCGGCCTCCTCGGGATTCCCCTCGCCGTTGGGGTCTCGGGCGTCCACGGGTGACTTCGCCGTCGTGGTTGCTCGCGCAGTTCCCCGCGCCCCTTCGGGCGCGATCTCTTCGGCGGTGCCGGAAGGTTCGACGACGGCCAGGATCTGGTCCATCGCCACCGTCGTGCCGGGGGAGACGTCCAGCTCCGTGACCGTGCCCGCGTGTGGGGCGGCGATGACGTGTTCCATCTTCATCGCCTCCACCACCAGCAGGCTCTGGCCCGCGGTGACCTCGTCGCCGACCGCCACCTTCACCACCGTCACCGTGCCGGGCATGGGGGCGGTGAGGGAGCCCGCGCCGCCGGAGCCCGCGCCGGTCAGGCTCGCCGCCACCGGGTCGTGGTCGCGGATCTGCCAGGCGTCGCCGTCGAGGGCCAGCCAGTCGCCCGCGGCGGCGGTCGGCCGGGCGGGGGTGGTGGGGGCGCCGTCGACCAGGACCTCGGTGCCGCGCACCCGGATCTCGACCGGGTCGTGGCCGGGGACGCGGACGTGGTGCACGGTCCAGGCGGGGCTGCCGCCGAGCCGCCAGCCGTCGGGGCGGGCGAACGGGTCCACCCAGCCGTCCGCCGCCGTCGGGGCGAGCGCCCGCTGGCGCAGCACGCCCGCCGCCGCGTACACCTCGGGCGGCACGTCCGCCGGGACCAGCGCGTCGACCTCGCGCTCCACAAGACCGGTGTCCAACTCGCCCGCCACGACCGCCGGATGGGCCAGCAGGCGGCGCAGGAAGCCCGCGTTGGTCGGCACGCCCAGCGTCACCGTCCGGGCCAGCGCGGCCCGCAGCCGGCGCAGCGCCGTGTCCCGGTCGGGGCCGTACGCGATGACCTTCGCGAGCATCGGGTCGTACAGGGACGAGACCTCCGTGCCCTCGCTGAGCCCGGAGTCGGTGCGCACACCGTCGCCCTCGGGCTCGCGCAGGGCGAGGACCGTGCCGCCGGAGGGGAGGAACCCGCGCGAGGGGTCCTCGGCGCACAGCCGGGCCTCCACCGCGTGCCCGGTGAGCGTGATGTCGGCCTGCGCGAAGGGCAGTTGCTCGCCCGCCGCCACCCGCACCTGCCATTCCACCAGGTCCAGGCCGGTGACCAGCTCGGTCACCGGGTGCTCGACCTGGAGGCGGGTGTTCATCTCCATGAAGTAGTACGAGGACGGGTCCTCGCCGGGCACGATGAACTCCACCGTGCCCGCGCCCCGATAGCCGCACGAGCGCGCCGCCTCCACGGCCGCCGCGCCCATCGCCTCCCGCGTCGCCTCGTCGAGGAGCACGCTGGGCGCCTCCTCGATGATCTTCTGGTGGCGGCGCTGGAGCGAGCACTCGCGCTCGCCGAGGTGCACGACATTGCCGTGCCCGTCCGCGAGGACCTGGATCTCGATGTGCCGGGGGCGGTCGACCCACCGCTCCACGAGCAGCGTGTCGTCGCCGAAGGAGGCCCGGGCCTCGCGGCGCGCGGCGGCGATCTCCTCCTCCAGGAGGGTCAGGTCGCGTACAAGGCGCATGCCCTTGCCGCCGCCGCCCGCGGACGGCTTGAGCAGCACGGGTGCGCCCAACTCCTGTGCGGCCCGCGCCAGCTCGGGGTCACGGCCGCCCGGCACCACCGGGACACCGGCCGCCTCGACCGTCTCCTTGGCGCGGATCTTGTCGCCCATCAGCGCGATCGCGTCCGGGGGCGGGCCGATGAAGGTCAGGCCCGCGTCCTCGCAGGCCCGCGCGAACGTCGCGTTCTCCGCGAGGAAGCCGTAGCCCGGGTGCACGGCCTGCGCTCCCGTGCGCAGGGCGGCCTCGACGATCCGCTCCACCGACAGATAGCTCTCGGTGGCGGGCGGCGGGCCGATGCGCACCGACTCGTCGGCCTCGCGCACGTGCCGGGCGTCCGCGTCGGCGTCGCTGTGGACCGCCACCGAGCGGATGCCGAGCTGCCGCAGCGTACGGATGACGCGGACGGCGATCTCGCCGCGGTTGGCGACCAGGACTGTGTCGAACACTCTCTGAGCTCCTCTCACATCCGGAAGACGCCGAAGCCGCCGGACTTCTCCGGAAGCGGCGCGTGGGCGCAGGCGGTCAGGGCCAGGCCGAGGACCTGGCGGGTCTCCATGGGGTCGATCACGCCGTCGTCCCAGAGCCGGGCCGTGGCGTAGTACGCGCTGCCCTGGGTGTCGTACTGGGCGCGGATCGGGGCCTTGAACGCGTCCTCGTCGTCCGCGGGCCACTCCTCGCCGCGCGCCTCCAGCTGGTCGCGCTTGACGGTCGCGAGGACCGAGGCGGCCTGCTCGCCGCCCATGACGCTGATCTTCGCGCCGGGCCACATCCACAGGAAGCGGGGCGAGTACGCGCGGCCGCACATCGAGTAGTTGCCCGCGCCGTACGAGCCGCCGACCACCACCGTCAGCTTCGGCACGCGCGTGCAGGCCACCGCCGTGACCATCTTGGCGCCGTGCTTGGCGATCCCGCCCGCCTCGTAGTCCTTGCCGACCATGAAGCCCGAGATGTTCTGCAGGAACACCAGCGGGATGCCGCGCTGGTCGCACAGCTCGATGAAGTGGGCGCCCTTCTGGGCGGATTCGGCGAACAGGATGCCGTTGTTCGCGACGATGCCGACCGGGTGGCCGTGGATCCGGGCGAAGCCGGTGACCAGCGTCTGCCCGAACTCGGACTTGAACTCGGCGAACCGCGAGCCGTCCACCACGCGCGCGATGACCTCGCGGACGTCGTACGGCGTGCGCGAGTCGACCGGCACCGCGCCGTACAGCCCCGCAGGGTCCACCTTCGGCTCGATCGGCGCCGTCACCGACCATGGCAGCGGGCCGCGCTCGGGGAGGGTGGAGACGATGGTCCGCACGATGCGCAGCGCGTGCGCGTCGTCCTCGGCGAGGTGGTCGGTGACGCCCGA
This sequence comes from Streptomyces sp. NPDC046716, assembly GCF_040645755.1. NCBI lineage: Bacteria > Bacillati > Actinomycetota > Actinomycetes > Kitasatosporales > Streptomycetaceae > Streptomyces > Streptomyces sp. NPDC046716. The sequence continues at coordinate 7,865 of NZ_JBEYYU010000053.1, read as the reverse complement.
GACGCGCGAGTGGACCTCGCCGCCGCCCAGCTCCTCGGCCGTGACGACCTCGCCCGTGGCGGCCTTCACCAGCGGCGGGCCGCCGAGGAAGATCGTGCCCTGATTGCGGACGATCACCGCTTCGTCGCTCATCGCCGGGACGTACGCCCCGCCCGCCGTGCACGAGCCGAGGACCGCCGCGATCTGCGGGATGCCCGCCCCGGACATCCGCGCCTGGTTGTAGAAGATCCGGCCGAAGTGCTCGCGGTCGGGGAAGACCTCGTCCTGCATCGGCAGGAAGGCGCCGCCGGAGTCCACCAGATAGACGCACGGCAGCCGGTTCTCCAGCGCCACCTCCTGGGCGCGCAGGTGCTTCTTCACCGTCATCGGGTAGTACGTGCCGCCCTTGACGGTCGCGTCATTGGCGACGATCACGCAGGCGCGGCCCGACACCCGGCCGATGCCGGCGATCACTCCGGCGGCCGGGGCCTGGTCCTCGTACATCCCGTCGGCCGCCAGGGGGGCCAGCTCCAGGAACGGGGAGCCCGGGTCGAGCAGGGTGTCCACGCGGTCGCGCGGCAGCAGCTTGCCGCGGGCGGTGTGCCGGGCGCGGGAGCGCTCGCCGCCGCCGAGCCGGGCGGCGGCGAGCTTCTCGCGCAGTTCGGCCGCGAGGGCCCGGTGGGCCGTCTCATTGGCCCGCCAGACCTCCGAGGCGGGATCCGCCGCGCTCGTCAGCTCAGGTGCCTCCTGCATCCTGCGGTCCCCTCACCACGTCGCGATGTTAATGACCGTTAACCAGTCGCCTTCAGGTTAACGGTCGCTAACCGCCCTGTCTAGAATTGACGCATGGTCTCCAGAGCCACCAGAACCGATGCCCCCAGCCGTCGCGAGCAGATCCTCAAAGAGGCCGCGCGGCTCTTCGCCGAGCGCGGGTTCCACGGCGTCGGGGTCGACGAGATAGGCGCCGCGGTCGGCATCAGCGGCCCCGGCCTCTACCGTCACTTCGCCGGCAAGGACGCGATGCTCGCCGAGCTGCTCGTCGGCATCAGCGGACAGCTGCTCACCGGTGGCCGGCGCCGGGTCGCCGAGGCCGAGCACGGTCCGGACGCGCTGCTCGACTCGCTCATCGAGGGGCACATCGACTTCGCCCTCGACGACCGGGACCTGATCACGCTGCACGACCGCGAGCTGGACCGGCTGCGCGACACCGACCGCAAGCTGGTGCGCTCCCTCCAGCGGCAGTACGTGGAGCTGTGGGTGGAGGTCGTCCGCAAGGTCCACCCGAGCCTCGCCGAACCGCACGCGCGCGTGGCCGTGCACGCGGTCTTCGGCCTGCTGAACTCCACCCCGCACCTGAGCCGCCCGGGTTCGCTGCCGGGGCGGGCGGTCACGGCACGGATGTTGCACACGTTGGCGCGCGGGGCGTTCGCGGCTGCCGCAGAGTGATGTGTATCTCTGGACGCTCCGGTGACCGGCCGGTAACGTTGTTCTGAGCAAGCGCTTAGTAGTGTCGTAGACGCCGTAGAGGGAGAGTTTTCCGTGCGCCGTACCGTTTTTGATGAGGACCACGAGGCGTTCCGGGAGACCCTGCGCGCCTTCGTCGAGGCCGAGGTCGTCCCCCACTACGACGAGTGGTTCCAGGAGGGCATCGTCCCGCGCGAGCTGTACACGAAGCTCGCCGACCTGGGCCTGTTCGGCATCAACGTGCCGGAGGAGTTCGGCGGCGCCGGCCTGGAGACGCACAAGTTCGAGGCCATCCAGTACGAGGAGACCGCCCGCGCGGGCGTCACCTTCGGCGGCTCGGGCGTCCACGTCCTGCTCGCGCTTCCCTACATCAAGATGCTCGGCACCGACGAGCAGAAGAAGCGCTACCTGGAGAAGTTCGTCACCGCCGAGGAGATGTGGGCCCTCGCGATGACCGAGCCGGGCACCGGCTCCGACCTCGCCGGCATGAAGACCACCGCGAAGCTCTCCGAGGACGGCACGCACTACGTCCTCAACGGCTCGAAGACGTTCATCACCGGCGGCGTGCACGCCGACCGCGTCATCGTCTGCGCCCGCACCGCCGCGCCGACCGCCGACGACCGCCGCTTCGGCATCTCCCTCTTCGCCGTCGACACCAAGCTCGAGGGCTACTCGATCGGCCGCAAGCTCGACAAGCTGGGCCTGCGCACCTCCGACACCGCCGAGCTGGCGTTCGTCGACGTGAAGGTGCCCGTCGAGGACCTGCTGGGCGAGGAGAACAAGGGCTTCTACTACCTCGGCCAGAACCTCCCCTCCGAGCGCTGGGGCATCGCCTACGGCGCGTACGCGCAGGCCAAGGCCGCCGTCGCGTTCGCCAAGCAGTACGTGCAGGACCGCACCGTCTTCGGCAAGCCGGTCGCGTCCTTCCAGAACACCAAGTTCGAGCTGGCCGCCTGCCAGGCCGAGGTGGACGCCGCCGAGGCCGTCGCCGACCGCGCCCTGGAGGCCCTGGACGCCGGTGAGCTGACCGCCGCGGAGGCCGCTTCGGCCAAGCTGTTCAACACCGAGGTCGCGCACCGCGTCATCGACCGCTGCCTCCAGCTGCACGGCGGCTACGGGTTCATGAACGAGTACCCGATCGCCCGCCTGTACGCGGACAACCGCGTCAACCGCATCTACGGCGGCACCAGCGAGGTCATGAAGATGATCATCGCGAAGAACATGGGCCTGTAACCCACGGGACCCGGACGTCGCATACAACTGAGCGCATGAACAAGGCACTTCAGTCACTCCTCGATCTGCTCGACCTCGAGCGGATCGAGGAGGACATCTTCCGGGGCCAGTCCCGGTCCGCCGTCGTCCCCCGGGTCTTCGGCGGACAGGTGGCGGCCCAGGCGCTGGTCGCCGCCGGACGCACCGTCCCGGCCGACCGGCACGCCCACTCCCTGCACGCGTACTTCCTCGTCGCGGGGGACCCGGGCGCGCCCATCGTCTACACCGTCGACCGGATCAGGGACGGCCGCTCCTTCACCACCCGCCGCGTCGTCGCCATCCAGCACGGGCAGCCGATCTTCCACCTCTCCGCGTCCTTCCAGACGTACGAGGACGGCCTGGAGCACCAGACCGACATGCCGCCCGCGCCCGACCCCGCGTCGCTGCCGACGGCCGCCGAGATGCTGCCGCGCTACGCCGACGTCCTCGGGGCCGACCGCGTCCAGCGGATGCTCGAAGCGCGCGAGGCCGTCGACCTGCGGTACGCGGACGCGCCGCCGTTCGCCTTCGTCGGCGAGCCCCAGCAGCCGCGCTCGCAGGTCTGGTTCCGCACCGACGGCAAGCTCGCCGACGACCCGCTGCTCCACGTCTGCCTGGCCACCTACGTCTCCGACATGACCCTCCTCGACTCCGTCCTGCTCGCGCACGGGCGCGGCGGCTGGGCCGTCGGCGACGTCGTCGGGGCCTCCCTCGATCACGCCATGTGGTTCCACCGGCCCTTCCGCGCCGACGAATGGCTCCTCTACGACCAGCAGTCGCCGTCCGCGTCCGGCGGCCGGGGCCTCGGTCAGGCCCGCATCTACACCCAGGACGGCCGGCTCGCGATCACCGTGATCCAGGAAGGCGTGGTTCGCGTTCCGCGCTGATCGGACATACCGTCCCGTACATGGATGTACGGGACGGCGGCACAGCGGTGACGAACGGGTTCGACGACGCGGAGGAGGGCGGCGGGGAGAGCGTCTTCACGGTCCTCGTCGCCGCCGGGGCGAACCTCGGCATCGCCTGCGCCAAGGTCGTCGCCGGGCTCATCAGCGGATCCAGCGCGATGCTGTCGGAGGCCGCGCACTCGTTCGCGGACACCGTCACCGAACTGATGCTGCTCACGGCCCTCAAGCGCGGCGCGAAGCCCGCCGACGAGGACCATCCGCTGGGCCACGGCGGCGAACGGTACGTGTGGGCGCTGCTCGCCGCCGTCGCCACCTTCGTCGGCGGCGCCGTCTTCTCCCTCTACGACGGCATCCACACGCTGATCTCCGGTGAGGACCTCGGCGACCCGCTCGTCTCCTACATCGTGCTCGCCGTCGCCTTCCTCCTGGAGGGCTTCTCGCTGCGCACCGCCGTCAGACAGGCGCGCGGGGAGGCCGCCCGGGTCAAGGCGCCCTTCGGTACGTATCTGAAGCACACGCCCGACACCGCCGTGAAGGCCGTCGTCCTGGAGGACAGCGCCGCCCTCGTCGGCCTGCTGCTCGCCGCCGGCGGGCTGCTGGGCGGGCAGTTGACCGGGTCCGGGGTGTGGGACGGGGTCGCTTCGCTGTGCATCGGGGTGCTGCTGCTGTGGGTCGCGTGGGTGCTGGGGCGGTCCAACGCGGCGCTGCTGGTGGGGCGGCCGTTGCCGCGGTCCGTGCGGGAGGAGATCCGGGCGCTGTTGCTCGGCAGTGAGCACGTCGAGGCCGTGCTGGAGCTGACGACGCTGGTGCAGGGGCCCCGGGAGGCGCTGGTCGCGGCCAAGGTCGACTTCCGGGACGCTTCGACGGCGGCGCAGATCGAGTGGGCCTGTGAGGATGCCGCTCGGCGGTTGCGGGAGAGGTTTCCTGCGGTGCGGCGGGTGTACCTGGACCCGACGCCCGGGTTCGCCCAGCGGCGTGAGGCGGGGCTGGAGCCCTGGTAGGAGCCTGTTTCGTCGTCGGGTGCGGGTCGCGTCGTGGCTGGTCGCGCAGTTCCCCGCGCCCCTGAAACGAGCTCCGCTCGTCCAGGGCGCGGTGGTTGCGCGTCCGCTAGTCCAGAAGGCCCGCCGCCGTCAGGAGGTAGGCCGTCATCGGGTCGTAGTGGCGGGGGCTCGTGACGTGGTCGTCCAAGGGGACCGTCACCTGCATCGTGCCCTCGGCCTCGCCGACGAACAGCGCCGGGTCGTTGCAGTCCGCGTAACCGACGGAGTCGAGCCCGCGCTGGGCCGCGCACCCCGCCCAGCCGTGGTCGGCGACGACCAGGTCGGGCAGCGGACGCCCCTCGCGCTCCAGGCCGTCCAGGATGCGCGTCATCGGGTCGGGGGAGTGCGTGTGCCACAGCGTCGCCCCGCGCTCCAGCATCGCCACGTCCGCGAACTGGAAGACCATGCCCTCCTCGGTGGCCAGCCCTTCGGGGATCACCACGATCTCGCAGCCGGCCGCGCGCAGAGCGGCGGCCGTCGCCCGGTGCACGTCGAGCAGCCCGCCCGGATGCCCCGTCGCGAACAGCACGCTCTGGCGGTCCTCGGCCGCCTTGCGCAGCCGGGCCGCCATCCGCTCCAGGGCGTCGACCGTCAGCTCCGGGTCGATGGTGTCCTGCCCGTAACGGTGCTCCGCGTCGTCGACGACACCGCAGCGCTCGGCCATCACCGACAGCACGTCCTGCTCGTCGGTCCAGCGGTCGCCGAGTTCCAGGCCCAGCCAGAAGTGCCGGTCGCCGTTCGCGAGCTTGCGGTAGTGGGAGAGATTGTTCTCGCGGGGCGTGGCCACGTCGCCCGCGATGCGGGTGCGGACGAGGTGGTCGATCAGGGCGGCGCGGGTCGGACTGTTGCTGGGAATCCCGGGTATCGGCATGCCTCCCATTGTGCCGGGGGCCGCAGGGGGGTGCCGATCGGTTCCGCGGAGTGGGACCAGGACCACTGCCGTACCGGCCTCGATATTTCGGTGCTCGCCGAACGCATTTCTCCGTACGCTCCCTCGTATGACCTCTCAGGACCCGCGTCCCGCCACCCCCGGTCCGCTCACCGTCGGCGCCGTCTGTTTCACCGTGCTCGCCTGGGCCTCCGCCTTCGTCTCCATCCGCAGCGCGGGAGCCGCCTACTCGCCGGGAGCGCTGGCCCTCGGGCGGCTGCTCTCCGGATCGGTGGTGCTGGTCGCACTGGTGCTGATCCGCCGCGAAGGGCTGCCCCCGCGCGGCGCCTGGCGCGGGATCGTGATCTCGGGCGTCGTCTGGTTCGGCGCCTACATGGTGGCGCTGAACTGGGGCGAACGGCTCGTCGACGCCGGAACCGCCGCGCTGCTGGTGAACGTGGGACCGATCCTCATGGCGCTGCTCGCCGCCCGGCTGCTCGGCGAGGGCCTGCCGCCGCGGCTGCTCGCCGGGATGGGGGTGTCGTTCGCGGGGGCCGCCGTGGTCGGCCTGTCCATGTCGGCCGGCTCCTCGGGCTCCGGGGACGTCGAGGGCAGCACGGGTGAGCTGGTGGGCGGTGTCGCGCTGTGCCTGCTCGCCGCCGTGGCGTACGCGGTCGGCGTCGTGTCCCAGAAGCCCGCCCTGTCGTACGGCTCCCCGCTCCAGGTCACCGCGTTCGCCTGCCTGATCGGGACGGCGGTCTGCCTGCCGTTCTCCGGGCAGCTCGTCTCGGAGGCGTCCCGGGCGCCGATGTCCGCGACGCTCAACATGGTCTACCTCGGCGTCGTGCCCACCGCCCTCGCCTTCACCACCTGGACGTACGCCCTGGCCCGCACGCCCGCCGGGAAGATGGGCGCGACGACGTACGCCGTGCCCGCCATCGTGGTCCTGCTGAGCTGGCTGTTCCTGGACGAGGTGCCCGGCTGGCTGACCCTGCTCGGCGGCGTGCTCTGCCTGGCCGGAGTCGCGGTCTCCAGGTCGAGGGCGCGGGCGCGGTCCGCCGTCCGGGAACCGGAGATCGTCCCCGGCCCCGAGCGGCAGGAGAGCGCCGACTGCTGACCCGCGGCCTCCTCCTACGCCGTGTCCAGGTCCGGGAGCGGCATTTGGCCGGATGGGCGGAGACGGGGCGCGGGGGCGCGGGTTAGGGTCCAGCCGTCACCAGGCGTGCGCCCGCGCGCCCCGTACGGCGAGAGGGAAGGCTCCGCGATGAACGACTCCACGGAGCGGGACGGCCGGCCGATGACCACCGTGGCCTGCGCCCAGCTCGCCCTCGGGGTCGGCGACGTCGCCGAGAACCTGGCCGCCGCCGAGGAGGCGATCGAGGCCGCCGCGCGCGCCGGGGCCCGGGTCGTCGTCCTGCCCGAACTCGCCAACAGCGGCTATGTCTTCGCCTCCGTCGCCGAGGCGCGCGCCCTCGCCGAACCGCTGGACGGGCCGACCGTCACCGCCTGGTCGGCGGCCGCCCGGCGGCACGGGGTCACTCTCGTCGCGGGGCTCGCCGAGCTCGACGCCGAAGGGCTCGTGCGCAACTCGGCCGTCGTCATCGACCCGGCCGGCGAGCTGCGCGCCGTCTACCGCAAGGTGCACCTCTTCGGCACCGAGAAGGACTTCTTCGTCCCCGGTGACGAGGCACCGCCCACCGTCGACATCGACGGGGTCGGGCGGATCGGCGTCATGGTCTGCTACGACCTGGAGTTCCCCGAGTGGGTGCGGCGGGCGGCTCTCGCCGGTACCGAGCTGTTGTGCGCGCCCGTGAACTGGCCGCTCTTCCCCCGGCCCGAGGGGGAGCGGCCCGCCGAGGTGACCAAGGCGCAGGCCGCTGCCGCGGGGAACCGGATGTATGTTGCCGTCGCCGATCGGGTCGGGGACGAGCGCGGGGTGGTCTGGACCGGGGGCTCCGTGATCGTCGCTCCGGATGGGTTTCCGGTTGCCGGGCGGGTGCCCAGTGCGGGGCCGGCGCTGGTGCTGGCCTCCTGTGATCTGGCCCAGGCCCGCGACAAGTCCCTCGGCGCCCACAACGACGTCCTCGGCGACCGCCGCCCCGAGCTGTACTGACCCCCTTTCATCCGCGGGTCCGCTGTGGCTGGCCGCGCAGTTCCCCGCGCCCCTGGACAGTTCGTCATGCGCGGCCCGGTGGCCTCTTCTCGCGCAGTTCCCCGCGCCCCTGAGATGCGCACTTCGTGCGACATCTCATCGGGGAAGGCAGCATCTTCCGGCCGGTCGTCTACGACGGCAGCGCGCTCGTCCTGTACGCCCTGCGCCAGGAGATCGGTGCCGAGAGGTTCGAGCGGCTGGAG
>NZ_JBEYYU010000052.1:0-64204 GCF_040645755.1 Streptomyces sp. NPDC046716 | reverse complement strand
ATGTGCTCTTCGCCCGCCGGATCCGCCGTCGCCGACCTCCGGCGGATCCGGCCCTCATGCCGATCCAGGGGGAGCGCATTCAGCATCGCGCACCCAACGTCTGGCCACCACCCCGATAACGCATACGTTTCGGCAGGCCAGCGCACCGACCCCCCCAGAAAACGAAGTACTGTGCCCCCCCCTGACACACGGAAGCTGTTCCGGGGCCAGCACGGCAGGAGGGCAACTCGTGCTGGACGTCGCAGTCGGCACCGGCACTGACAACGCTCGGCCGACGGTGATGGTGTGCAGCAGCACCCCCACCCTGAAGGCACCACCCCATGCCCCCTCTGCGTTCACGCACGCCCCGACTGCCACGAGCCCGGCAAGACCTGCCGCTACGCGGCCGACCTGAGGCGGGGCGACTCCGTCGCCGCCATCCCCGGCGTGCACCTCGACGTCGACGAGGCATGCCCCGCCGATCCGGGCTCAAGCACCTCGGCGAGGTCCACGGGATCGACCGCATTCCTTCGCCACGCGGTGCCCGGCGTGCGGTGCAACATGTCGGTGGCTACCAGGTACGGGCGGCTTGCTGTAGTTGCTCGCGCACGCGCAGCACGTCGGGGTTGGTCCCGGCTCCGGGGCGCTGGAGCAGGAAGAGGGTGTTCAGGGGGGCTTCTTCCGGGTCGTGCAGGAGGGTCAGCCGGCCGGTGTCGAGGTGGTCCTGGCACAGGGAGCGGGGCAGGACGCTGTATCCGGCACCGGCGTTGACCGCGGACAGGACGGCGTAGAGGTTGGGGACGGTGACGGCGGCGCGGGCGGTGTGCTGCTTGCCGAAGATCGTTCGCCAGTAGCGACGGATGAGGGGAAGGTCCTCGGCGTAGGTGACCATCGGGACCTCCCGCAGGGCGGCGCACAGGTCGTCACTGTGCGGGTGCCGACCGATGTCCTCGGCCCAGGCGGGGGCGGCGACCAGAAGGTATTCCTCGTCGGCGAGGGGGACGGACTCCCAGGTGCGGCCTCGTGGGTGCCGGGTGGCGATGACGAGGTCGTGGCGGCCGGCGCGCATCTCTTCGATGAGCGGTTCGGGCAGTCCCTGGGCCACCCGCAACTGCACGCCTTCACTGATGAGCGGGGCCAGGGCGGGCAGGACCCGGACACACAACAGCTCTGAGGGTCCGGCCAGGTGCACCGGTCCGGCCGTGGCCGCGGTGTCCTCCAGGCCGGCGAGTGCGTCGAGCGGGGCGGCGATCTGTGCGGCGAGCTCATGCGCGTAGGGGGTGGGGTCGACGCCCCGCGGGAGGCGGGTGAACAGCGCGCGGCCGGTCTGCTGCTCCAGGGTGCGGATCTGCGCGGTCACCGTGGGCTGGGACAGGCCGAGCCGGGGGGCGGCGGCGGTGAAGGAGCCGGTGCGGTGGACGGCCAGGAAGGTGCGCAGCAGGTTGAGGTCCGCGTGCGGCGGGAGCTGCTTTCCGTCGGCGGCGGGCGCGGGGGTCTCCTGGTCCGCGGCGCGCGTCTGGTTCGTCATGACGGCAAGGATAGCGGCTTTCATCATCGGGATCCCGATACCTGGAATCGGTGTGCCTATTGGCACACCGATGGATTGCGGATCTACCTTCAAAGAACGTCGCCCAGTGACGGCCCTCCCCGCCGACGGCGACGCCGAAGCCCTCATCTGTGAAAGGCACCACGATGACCAAGCAGAACGCGATCACCTGGCCCGAGCGCTACCTTCCCGGCACCAGCGACAACTTCGTCTCCAACGAAGTCATCGTGTCGGCCTCGCCGCCGTCCAGGTCTGGCGCTTGCTGACCGACACCTCTCAGTGGGAGGGCTACTACGACAACGTCGCCGACATCTCCTTCCCCGAAGGCGGCGGCCCGGTTCTCGCGGACGGCCTCGTCTTCAGCTTCGGAACCTTCGGCTTCCCGCCTCTCGCCGGGCTCGTCACCGAGTTCCGGGCCCCGGCAGACGGTGTCCCCGGCCGGCTGTCGTGGACCGCGAAGCAGGACGGCGGCCCGCAGGAAAAGCTCGACGTGCTGCACGCCTGGCTGGTAGAGGATCTGCCCGGTGGCCGGGTCCGCGTCCTCACCCAGGAGTCGCAGATCGGACAGCCTGCCGCCGCGCTGGCCGGCGAGCGCCCGAACCCGATGCTCAACGGCCACCAGGCATGGCTGGACGGGCTGATCAGCGCCGCCCGCGCCTGACCCCGCCTCCACTCACCAAAAGACGGGGAACCTTCATAACCGCCAAGCTCACCGTGAGCGTCCTGGGCACCGGCATCATGGGCGCGGCGAGGACCCGCAACCTCGCCCGAGCCGGACACGCCGTCCGCGCCTGGAACGGCCAAGAAGGTCGCCCCCCAACCTCTGACCCGTCTGGCTCGTCGCCCCCGCCGCCTGCGGCCCCTACCCGCAGGCGCCGGATATCGCCTCGCTCGCGCCGGACCTGCCACTTCGGCCACGCAAGGACTCCCTCGTGCATGGCTAGCCACTGCCCATCGTCCTACTTGTGGATCGTCGCGCAGGGTTCCGCGCGCTTCTTCGACGACTCCACACACAACAAGGACCCAGCCCTGTAGTCCGTGCGGGGCGCCCAGGTCACCGAGTGCATCCCGCCGTGGCGCTTCGCCAGCCGCCATCCCGACAGGTTCTCCCGGGTTTCACTGTGAGCGTGGATCACGTACGCACGGAACTTCTCGCCCCGGGTGGGGCCCTTCGCCCATGCCCGCACCGACTTCACGTGAAGGCCCTCGCCCCAGACATCAATGTGGACACCGCCGTACCCGCCGTGCGTCTCGGCTGGCACCATCGCCGACGAGGACGGAGCGAGCAGCATCACCACGGACACCGCCACCATCGCGGACTTGATCATCATCGTTCGCATGAATCCCTCAACCACTCGATGAATCCCAGGTCACGCCATCTCGCCACAGATCACCCGGACGTGACCGACACCGCCAGCGGGCTATCGACGACGCGTCGGCCGCTCGCGGAGGTGGGCGGCCAGCACTCATCCCTCTAGCTGTTGCCGAGGGTTGCCGTTGATCTGGCCTCGGGGCAGGACTTGTTGCCGGCGCCTATGGCCTTTCCTCGGCCAGAGCGGGCGGGAGCTGCCATCTGCCCGAGTGGCCGGGCGGCAGTTCCATGTCGCGACGGATCGCCGTGTAGTACTTCTCCCGGGCCATGCGCTGCTTGTCTATCTGAGCCGACCACGTGTCAGCGGTACAGCCAGGGGCGCGCAAGAGCCCTTCAACCTCCATTACCGTGAGCGCCCATTTGTGCGCGGCCTCTACGACCTCCGGAGCGCCGAGCATCAGCAGCCCTTCGCCGGCTGCGGACCGGGCGTCTGCGGCGTCGACCAGGAGGGGAGTCGCCTCTGCGGGCGGCAGGGGGTGCGGATATCCGTCGTGGCCGAGGTGGGCTGCGACGCGGCGATGAAGGGTGACGGTCCTCTTCAGCGTCAGCGCGTAGTCGGTGTAGGCCGCGAGCTGTCGCTCCTGCCATCGGGCTGCGTGCTCCCGACGGAACCTCGCCCGATCGCCACGCATGACCACCACGTACGAGCCGAAGGCTCCGATCATCACCCCGAGCAGGGCGGGGAGTTGCTTTATGAAGTCTGACACCGCCGCATGGTAGAGCTCCAGAGATCCCAGCGTGGCGGCTGTCTCGCCTCTTCCTCCGCTCCTGGTGGACGAACGAGAAGAAGCAAGCAAGGTGGCATGAGCCGGGATGCCGATCTGCCGGGGCTTCGGCCCCGCCGCTTTCACCAGGGACCGGTCGGCAAACAGTGGCGCGAGCGCCGCCGTGGCGATGGCGGATGCCGACGCCTGTATACCCGCCCGTCCCGGCCGACATCGCGGCACGAAACCGATGCCCCGGAGCGTCGCCTGCTCGTCAGTTCCATGCAGGTTGTTGAGGAACGGGTCACCGCGTTCACTGGGCAGACGGTGATGGAGCGCACGGGTGCAGCCGGGGTGGCGACGGTGCGGGTGATTCGGCACGAGTGCCGAATCACCCGCAGGGCTCAGCTGGCGCCGCGGCGCCGCGCCCGGCGTACCGCGACGGCGCCGCCCGCGATCAGCGCAGCCGCCGCTCCGGCTGCGGACAGCACGCTCGCACCGGTGGAGGCCAGGCTGCCGCCGGTCGGGCCGGCGGCAGCCTCGCCGCTGTGGTCACCGGTCGTGGAGCCGGACTCCCCGGTGCCGTGGAGACCGGCGGGGACCGACGTGGCCTGCGACGACGGAGATGCGTCGCCGTCCTCGCCCCCACCTCCGTCCTCGTCCGGGCCGTTCTCGGGATCCGATCCCGCGTCGGGTTCTTCCGACTCGCCCGGCGATGGACTTCCGGTGTCGGTCGCCGTGACGGTCAGTGTCACGGGGTTGGTGCGGACTGCACCCGCGTCGTTGATGAACTCGGCACGGAACTTCGCTCCGTCCAGGGCGACTTCGGCTGTGAAGCTGTACGTGCCGTGGTCGGCGCCCTCGACGTCCTGCCAGGTCTTCCCGTTGTCCGCGCTGGACTGCCAGCGGACGGTGGGCTCGGGGCTGCCCTGGGCCACGGCGGTCAGCTCGACCCAGGATCCGGCCTCCGCGGTGACGTCGACCGGCTGCCGGGTCACCTCGGGGCTGACCTGCCTGACCAGTTTTACGATGCCGGGCGCGGCCGGGTTGGGGTTGGTCACGAAGACCTCGCCGCCGCCCGGGGTGACCGCGACGGCCGTACTGCCGTACTGGGACGAGCTGTTCTTGAGCGCGACCGGAGCCGTGGCCTCGGTCAGGGTCTTCGCGTCGTAGACGGTGAGCGAACCGATGCCGTTGCCGTCCGAGCCCGGGGTGCCGGGCGCCTCACTGTCCTGGCGCACCACGTAGGCGCGCCCGGACGTGGGGTCGAAGCCGACGCCACCGGCCCAGTCGGTGCCCTTCAGGGTTCCGCGCGGGGTGCCGTCGGCGGCGTGGACGGTGACGGTGTCGCCGCGGCCCACCCACACCGAGCCGTCGGCGGGGTCGACCTCGACGACCGCTGCCGCGTTGCCCTGCGCGGCGGGCAGTTGGTAGGACCCGGTGACGGTCAGACCGTCCGTCTCGAGGCGGTGCAGCAGGCCCGCGGCCGTGTCGAGGTACCAGACGGTGCCGCGTGCCGCGTCGACGGCGAACGGGCCGCTTCCGCCGGGCTGCACGGAGCGCAGCACGGTACCGGTGGCGGTCTCGATCTCGCAGAGCACGGTGCCCTGGGCCACCAGCGTGGTGCCGGTGCGCACCCCTGGCCCGATGTCGGAGACGGTCGATCCGGTGAGCCACACCCCGGACGCCTCGGCGTCCCCGTCCTTGGCCGAACCGACGCCGCGCAGCGGGTAGTTGAACACCACGCCGTCGTCGGCGCCGGGTTGCGGCCCGGCGAACCGGCGCACTGCGACGGTGGCGAGAGCCCCGGCCGAGTTGGGTGCTTTGGTGACCTGGCTGCGGACGGCGCCGGTCGCGGGGTCGAGGACGTACAGGCCGCGCTCGTCGATGTCGGCGGTCGCGGCGAGGTTGTCGGCGCCGACGTACAGCTTGCCGGAGGTGGGGTGGAGGAGCAGGTCGAGCGGTTTGCCTACACCGGTGAACTGGGCCTGCTGGACGTACAGTTCGGTGCCGGGAGCGGCCCCGTCCGCGGCCGCTGTGGACGCGGGGGTCGCGCCGAGCGCGATGGCGGCGGCCGCCGCGACGCGCGCCGCGCGTCTTCGGCCGCGTACGGAGTGGTCCATGGCTGCCCTTACTGGAAGACGATCGGGGCGTGGACGTCGTAGGCGCGGTCCGACGAGTCGGTGTGGTCGGCGCGGGTGACGACGGCGCATTCGACGGTGTCGCCGCAGACGTTGCCGCCGCCCAGGTCGGCCTTGACGTGGATGGTGACGGAGAAGGCGCCGTTTACGCCGAAGGTGGTGCTGTTGGGCACGGTGCCGCCGCCCTGGTTGGAGATCCAGTACGAGGCGCCGGTGGTGCCCGTCTCGTCCTGTCCGCCGAGGCACGGCGTCGGCTTGTTGGCGCCCTGGTCGCCGTCGATCGCGCAGAGGCCGACGTATATGCCCTGCGCCGGGTTGTAACCGCTGCCGCTGACGGTGATGTTGGCCCCGGTCGTGGCGGCGCTGTCGGGCGCGGTGAGGGAGAGGTTGTAGGTGGTGCCGCCGTCCGTGACGGTACGGGTCACGGTGGCGGCGGAGGCCGAGGAGGCGAGGGAGACGGTGAGCGCGGCGGCGGCGACGACAGCGAGGCCGGCGCGGGCGGCGGAGGAACGCAAGGCACGCATGGAACGGGACCTTTCTCGTCCACGGAGCCGGGGCAGGGGTGAGCACGGTGCACCACCCCCACCACCGAACTAAGGTAAGGCTTACCTAACCTTGACTTTCTGTGGCGTGTCAACCACCCCCCGTCTGCTCCGCAGTGCTCAGACGCACCGTCGCTGGCAACGTCCCGGCTCGCAGCATGGGCGGCAAAGTGGCACCCAGGATCGCCGCCGCCGACCCCACGGTCGCGGGCCTGGTGCTGCTCGCCGCGGACACCCGGCCGATGCACGAGGCCGCCGTGCGCGTGGCCGCTATCTCGCGGAACTCGCCCCCGGCCCGGGCGCGGACGAGGCGGTGGCGGCACTGGTCCGGCAGGCCGCGGCGGTGGCAGACCCGGAACTCACGGCCGACACCCCGTCGAGCCGGCTGCCGCTGGGTCTGTCCGCCGCCTACTGGCTGGACCTGCGCGCCTACGATCCGGTGGCCACGGCAGCCCAACTGGCCTGCCCCATGCTGATCCTCCAGGGCGGACGGGACTACCAGGTGACCGTCGCCGACGACCTGCCCGGCTGGCAGCGAGGCCTGGCCGACCGGCACGAGGTGACGATCCGGATCCACGACGACGTCAACCACCTCTTCTTCTCCGGTAGCGGCCGACCCGACCCGGCCGAGTACGCGCGGCCGGGACATGTCGCCTCCGCGGTCGTGGACGACATCGCAACATGGGTGGCACGACGGTGGGGGAGAACATCTCCGGCAGGACGTGGGCCTGGCGATCGTCAGCACGGCACTCACCTGGACGCTCGGATTGCCGACGATCTTCGCGACCCTGCGCGCGATGTTCCACGGCTTCGGCGAGCAGCGCCCCGCACCGCTGCTGTCGTCACGGGTGCGCGGCGGCGGTCCAGGCGGCGGTGGTACACCCTTCTTCCCGGAGCCACCGATCCTTCGGCCCGCCGTGCTGGCTCGTGCGAGGGCATGGTGGTCGGCGGGGTCGCCGTCAGGTCCTTCTGACGGTGGTGCCGGCGTTTTCGAGTGCGGCAGTTTCGTCGGCGGGTGCGCTGGCGTCGGTGACGACGGTGTGCAGGAGTGTGGCGGGCCCGACATGGGCGTAGGCGGTGTGGCCGAGTTTGCTGCCGTCGGCGGCGACGATCACGCGGCGGGCGGAGGCGATGCCGGCCTTCTTCACGGCGGCGTCGTCGAGGTCGTAGGCGGTCAGGCCGTCGGTGGCGGTCAGGCCGCAGCAGCCGATGATCGCGGTGTCGAAGCGCAGGGCGGCCAGGGAGGCGAGGGTGAGGGGGCCGGTGAGGGCTCCTTCGGCGGCGCGGGGCCGGCCGCCGGGCACCATCAAGGTGACGGGGCCGGGTGTTTCACCGAGCAGATGGATGGCCTGCAGGGACAGGGGCATCACGGTGACGGGGCGCTCGCGCAGGAGGCGGGCGACTTCCAGACAGGTGGTGCCGCTGTCGAGGAGGACGCTCTCGCCGTCGGCGATGAGCGCGCAGATCTCGGCGGCGATGCGCTGCTTGGCGTCGATCGCCTCGTGGGCGCGCAGGGCGAAGGGGGGCTCCTCGCCCCGCAGCAGCAGGGTGCGGGCGCCGCCGCGGACACGTTCGAGGACGCCCTGGGCGGCGAGGGTGTCGAGATCGCGCCGGATGGTCATCTCGGAGGCGCCGGTCAGCTCCGCCAGCTCTGGGACGGTGGCGCCGCCGGAGTCCCTGACGGCCTTCGCGATCAGCCCGTGCCGGTCTGCGTTGCTCATACCGCGATTGAACACCACCACTAAACGAACAAGCAACATGTTCATTATTCAGCCTTTCGAACATGACAGATGTTCGTTACGGTGATCGGTATGGAACGATCGCTTCGAGCCGCCCGTGTGGCGACCTACATCTATTTCGTCCTGTGCGGCACCTTGATGGGCACGTGGGTGGTGCACATCCCCGCGATCGAGGACCGCGTGGGCATCAGCCACGCCACGCTCGGTGGCCTGCTGGTGCTGCTCGGGCTCGGGGCTTTCATCGGCATGCAGGTGGCCGGCCCGCTGACCGACCGCCTCGGCGCCCGCATCGTGGTCCCCGCCGGCGGCATCCTGTGCGGCGCGGCCCTGGTCCTGCCCGGCATCGCCCACGATCCGTGGACCCTGGCAGGTGCGCTGCTGGTCTTCGGGTTCTGCAACGGCTGCCTGGACGTGAGCATGAACGCCCACGCCGTACACGTGGAGAAGGCGTACGGGCGGCCCGTCATGTCGGGCTTCCACGCCACGTTCTCCGTCGGCGGTGTCCTCGCCGCGCTCGTCGGCGCGGGCGCGGCGAGCGCGGGCCTGAACCCGGCCGCGGGCATGGCCGCCATGGGAGCCGTGGGCATCGTGATCGCCCTGGCCTCGGCGCGCGCCCTGCTGCCGCCCGCTCCCGCCGCCGACGGAACCGGCTCGGACGAGAACTCCGTGGAGCAGACCGTGGAGTCGGCCGCCACCAAGCCGCGCAGCACCAAGGGACGTGTCTGGCTGCTGGCCGTCCTGGCGCTGATGGTCATGCTGTGTGAGGGCGCCGCGAACGACTGGAGCGCCCTGCACCTCAAGGACGTCCTGGGTGCGCCCGCCAGCACGGCTGCCTTCGCGTACGGCACTTTCGCCGCGGCCATGACCCTCGGCCGGCTGCTCGCCGACCGCTTCGTGGCCCGGTTCGGCTCGATGGCGATCCTGCGCTACGGCGCGGCCACGGCCGCCGTCGGCATCACTCTCGTGGCGCTGGGTCCATGGATGTGGGCCGCGTTCACCGGCTGGGCACTGTTCGGGCTGGGCCTGTCGGGCTGTGTCCCGCAGCTGTTCAGCGCTGCGGGACACGCCGACCCCGCGGCGGCCGGCGCGAATGTCTCCCGCGTCGCCGGGCTCGGCTACGTCGGGATGCTCGCCGGCCCCGCTGTCATCGGCTGGCTGACCCACCTCGTCGCCCTCAACCACGCCTTCGTCCTGCTGACCCTGCTGTGCGCGACCGCGGCTGCCGCCGCCGGGGTCCTGCGCACCGGATCCGACCGCTCCATGGTTCCGGTGGCCTCGGGCGGCCCGCGCGAGCAGGCACTCAGCGACCACTGACCGCCTGCGCGGCGCGGACCCTGACCCCCGCTCCGCGCAGGCCCCCCTGCCCCTCCCGCCGCAACCGGGCCTGGGGCGGGCCCCGTTCCCGTCGACCCGTACGAGGAGTCCCCGATGCCCGAGACACCTGAGACCGGCACAGCTTCGGATCGCGGTCGCGTCGGGGTCATGCTGCCCCGCGACCTGCCCGTGACCGATGTGCTGCCTTATGCGCGCCGCGCCGAGGAGCTGGGCTTCGACCAGCTCTGGGTGGTCGAGGACCTCGGCTGGCGCGGCGGCATCGCCCAGGCCGCCACCGTCCTGGCCGGCACCGAGAACCTCACCGTCGGCATCGGGATCCTGCCCGCCGGAGCCCGCAACGTCGCCTTCGCCGCCATGGAACTGGCCACCCTCGCCCAGCTGTTCCCCGGCCGCCTCATCGCCGGTATCGGTCACGGCATGCCCACCTGGATGCGGCAGACCGGGGCCTGGCCCGCCAGCCCCCTCACGCTGATCAAGGAGTACACCACCGCGCTGCGACTTCTCCTGCGCGGCGAGCCCGGCCCGGCCAACGGCCGGTACGTGCACAGCGAGGGCGTCGTCCTCACCGAGATCCCCGACATCGTCCCCCCGGTCGTCCTGGGCGTGCGCGGCCCCAAGTCGCAGGCCGCCGCGGGCGAGGTCGCCGACGGACTCCTGCTGGCCGAGCCCGCAGCCCCCGCATACATCACCGCCTCCCTGCACCACCTGAACACCGGCACCTCACGCACATACGAGCCGTACGTGGTCACCTACGACGCGGCCGCCGTCGACGACGACGAGGACACCGCCCTCGCCCGCGCCCGCGGCGCCCTGAAAGACATCGGCGAACCGGACTGGGCCGCCCACATCACCCCCCTGCCCTTCGCCGCCGAACTGCGCGAGCACCGCACCGCCTGCACCGACGCCGAGCACTTCGCCCGCACCCTGCCCGACGCCTGGGTCCGGCAGTTGAGCATCACCGGCACCCCCGACCAGGCACGCCAGGCGATACGCGCCCGCCACACGGCGGGAGCCACCAGCGTCGTCCTCGCCCCCGCCGGCCCCGACGCCCTGACCGCGCTCGACACACTCGCCCACGCCCTGCCCCACCACCCCTGAAACCGGCCTCGGCGCCCACACCGGCCCCCCCCAAGACTTGGAGTGCCACGCGCGACTCGCCAACTACCGCGCAGATGCGCCAACTGAAGCGCTCGGCCACAGCTGTGACTGAGCGCTATGCCCGGCCCTTGAGCGTCCTAGGGTCCGTGTCAGTCCGTCTTCAAACAGATCTTTTGCGGGGCGCAGGGTCCGTGGTTCCCCAGAGACGAAGAGAGCGGACGACGCCCGCACCGACTGATCGGTACGTGCCTCGCTCGGCTGCATGCGCGCACCGTCGAGGCACGCGCGGGACCGGCCGCGCTCGTCCGGTCCCGCCTCCCGGGGCGCGGCGGCGAACGCGGGGCCGGTCGCCGCCCACGCCGCCCTGCGTGTTCCGCCCGGTCGGTGATGTCCCGGTTGATTAGTGTCGGTGTATACGTGCATGCCGCCACGCCGGAAGGACGCCATGACCGAGTACGTCGCCGTCAACGACGGGACGATTGCCTTCGAGGTGACGGGCTCAGGCCCGCTGGTTGTCCTCGCACACGGCCTGGGTGACAGCCGCGCTGCCTACCGTGCGGTGATCCCGCCGCTGGTGGCCGCGGGGTATCGGGTTGCCGCAGTCGATCTGCGCGGCTGCGGCGAGTCCAGCGCCGACTGGCCGGACTGGAGCCGCACGGCCATCGCCGGTGACCTGCTCGCGGTTGTCCGCCACCTCGGCGGCCCCGCCGTACTCGTCGGACACTCGATCGCGGGCGGCGCCGCGACCATCGCCGCGGCTCAGGAACCCTCACTGATCACCGCGCTGGTCGAACTGGGCCCCTTCACCCGCAAACAGTCGGTCGGCCTCGCAGCCCTGCGGGTCACGCGTGTCCGCCAGGGAATGCTGCGCCTCCTCGGCGCTGGGGTGTTCGGCAGCGAACGGCTGTGGCTTTCGTACCTTGATGTCGCCTACCCCGGTGCGAAGCCGCCTGACTGGGCCGAGCGGCTCGACCACATCGGCTCGATGCTGCGCGAGCCGGGCCGGATGAAGGCCATGCAAGGCATGATCCGCAGCGCCCCGACCGACGCCGGCGAACAGCTCGGAAAGGTCCGCTGCCCCGTCCTGCTCGTGATGGGCACCCTCGACCCCGACTGGGTCGATCCGCACGCCGAAGGGCTGGGGATCGTCGAAGCCCTGCAGCCGGGCCTGGGCCGCCTTGAAATGATCGAGGGTGCCGGGCACTACCCGCACGACCAGTACCCCGACCGGACGATCTCGCTGCTGCACTCCTTCCTCCAGGAACACGCCGCTTCAACCTGAGTCGCCCTGGGGTCCACCTTCAAAGATCGCCGAATGGTGGGTCCCGGATGGGTGGTACGCCGCCATGAACTCACTCATCAGCAATGGGAGTTACTCGCTCCGCTGGTACCCAGGGCCGCCACCGGTCGACCGCGTGTGACGGACCGGCAGGTCGTCAACGGGATGATCTGCAAGATCCGGACCGGGATCTCCTGGCGCCCTCTGGCGCATGTGGGCGCCGGGATACGCGCCAGTTCGGCAAGCTCGTAGCGCAACGGGCCCGGTAGCGGAACTGGCAGCGAATCGCACTGCGTCTCAGCGAGGCCGGGCGCCCAGATCAGCCGGTGCCGCCGACGGTTCGGTGCGCCCTCTGGCCACCGTGGCCAGAACCTTCTGGCTGCGCGCTTCCGGTCGAGCGCGTGTCGTGTCACCACCGTGCCGACCTGCGGCGTGGACGGCACTCAGCTCGTGAGACGGTTGCTCGCATGGCAGATGGCAGGCGGGACAGTGAGGTCGTACTGGAGACGAGTCGCCTGGTACTCAGGCCGTGGCGGGTGACCGAGGCCGCTGTCCAGCGCGAGCTGTGGACCGAGCGTGATCCACGGGTGCCGCTGCACCGTCAGATCGACACGGACGGGCACCCCACGGTCGCCGATCTCGAGGAGTCGATCCGCACCCACCGTGTGTGGTCGAGCGGGTTGCTGGCGGTCGAGCGGAAGGCCTTGGGTGACGTCATCGGCTACTGCGGGCTGGTCGACAGCGAGCGAGGGTCGGCGGGGGAACCGGAACTGGCATTCGAGCTGCTGCGTCGAGTCTGGCGCCAGGGGTATGCGACCGAGGCTTCGCTGGCGGTTCTGGACTGGGCGAGAGCGTCTGGGTATGAGCGTGTGTGGGCCACTGTCTGGGACTGGAACACCGCTTCTCGACGTGTGCTGGCCAAGGTCGGGTTCACCGAGACCGAGCGGAAGGAAGTGGACCCGGTGCACGGGACCATGCTGTTCGCCATGCGACAGCTCTGACGCAGTCCTTGGTGTCGCTTTTCGTGGCGGCGGGCGATCGCCCAAGCCACGGCGCATATGGGAACGGTCGGCCACAGGACGGTCCACAGGATGGGCCACCAGGCGGGCAAGTGTGCGGACGCGACCGCGTCGAGGGCTGTGGCGCTCATGGCGGCCACCAGGCTCCAGCACAGCAGTCGCCCGGTGGCGCGGACCGCAGGTGTGCCTCGGGTGGTGCGGACATGTCTGGTGATGTCGGGATTGCCCTCGGCGTGATGGGTGTACATACGTGCTCCGGGTTGTTCGGCGCGGCAGGGGAGGTGCGTCTGGCGGGGTGGGGCACGCGCAGCCGGAACCTGCGTGGGGGCAGGGGAGAGGGTGACGCAGTGGGGCGAGGTCAGTGTGTGTGCCAGGCGGTAGTTGGCCCAGGGCCGGTTCCCGGCGTACCGGATCCGGGCGCCAACTATTCCCATCACCTGAACAACATCGGACCCGCCCAAACTGGGTGATGATCGCGGGCGAATCGTGCATCTGCTCGGTCTATACCTGGCCTGATCCCGACGCTGAAGCGACGCTCCCACGGCCCCCAGCGCCCCGAACGAACATTTTCAGCCACGTTTTACTACTCAAATGCACGCCTACCGCGCGGCGAATGTTGCAGCAGGGCAATAGATGCACTGCTCAAGCAGCCAGTGTGCCCCGTTGCGGAGGGGCTTGTTCCCGTCCGTGTGACGCGCGCGTTCGAGGGCATCGCGGCGATCTTGTGTGGTTTCTGTGACAGGTTGTGGGCTCCTCGTGACCGTTGGGGTCTGCGAGATCCGTCTTCCTGTGGGGGGAAGCCTTGAATCAACGCACCACAGGTGCGCGTCTTTCGCGTGCCCAGAAGAAGCTGAGATCGGCCACGCTCGCGGTCCTCGCGTCCGGCGTGGTCACCCTGTCGCTCCTGCCGACGTCCGGCGCGGCGGCAGCGGACGACGGCCCGGCGGCCTCGGCCTGGGGCAAGGATGCCCCGTCGTTCTCGATGCCGAAGGTCCAGGTCGGCGCCACCAAGCCGGCCGCTCCGCAGGCGGAGCGCACCCCGTCCGACGAGGTGGCGGCGTGGCGTGAGGCACAGAAGAAGCGTGCCCAGAGCGGCAGTTCGACCGCCGCGGCCCGGTCCGCGATCGCCGCTACCACGAGCTATGTGCCCGAAGGGCAGGGCGCGGTTCCGTGGCACCGCATGAGCGGCTTCGCGATCACCGACGCGCTCAGCGCCCGGATCGACTACTCGACCGGCAACCTGATGCTGGCCGCCACGGACTTCCAGATCGCAGGGGTGGGCCAGGACCTGACGCTCGCGCGCACCTACAACTCCCTCGACGCACCGTGGGGGAAGGTGTCGCAGCGGTGGTGGCAGCAGTACGAGCGCTACCTGCAGATCTTCGACAGCGAGGTCATCCTCTACGACGCCTCCGGCGACAGCGTCCGTTTCACCGAGAACAGTGACGGCACCTTCAAGACGCCCGCGGGCTACTCGAAGAACCTGAAGAAGAACAGCGACGGCACCTTCACGGTCACCAACTGGAAGTCCGGCGCGAAGGACACCTACGACGCAGGCGGCACCCTGACCAAGGTGACCGACCGCAACAAGGGCTCCATCACCGTCACGCAGCACGACGAGGGCGGCGAGCACAAGGGCTTCAAACTCACCGAGTCCCGCTCCGGGCGCTGGATCGATCTGGTCAAGACGGACGCTTCGCAGTGGCAGGCCAAGGACAACTCCGGTCGCACCACGGTCTTCGACCTCGACCCGTCCGGCAACCTCGCCCGCACGACGGACGCCGAGGGCAAGACCACGACGTTCGGCTACGACTCCTCCCGCCGCCTCACCAAAATCACCACCGCCGAGGGCCGGGTCACCGTCTTCACCTACGACGACGCCAACCGCGTCACCTCGATGCTGCGCGCCACGGACTTCAACGGCTCTGGCCACACCGGACCGACCTGGACCTACGGTTACAGCGCATCGAGTCCGACGGCGGCCGGGACGACGAAGGTCACCGACCCGGAGCAGCACGCCACCGTTTACAAGCATGACGGCGACGGCCAGGTCACCGACGTCACCGACGCCCTCGGTCGCAACCGGTCGACGAAGTTCGATGCGAACCACAACATCGACACGTCGACCGACGCGATGGGCACCGGTACCGGCGGGACCGGCGGCAACGCCACGGTGTACCAGTTCAACACCCGCAACAACCTGGAGACAACGACCACCCCCACCAAAGGCAAGTCGGTGACCAGCTGGCAAACCATCGCCGGCGGCGACGTCCCGGACGAGTCCATGAACGCCGACGGCGAGAAGACGAAGTTCGGATATGACACCGCCGGCAACACCATGTCGGTCGCGCAGACCGGCACGGGCGGCGGGAACGTAGCGCTGACCCGCAACAAGACCAGCCCCACGTGTGGCGGCTTCGAAGGACAGGTCTGCGCGCAGGAAACCACGATGTCCGCCTCGAAGAAGGTGAAAACGTCCTTCACCTACGACGACCAGGGCAACCTGAAGTCGGTCAAGGCCCCCTCCCCGCTGGGTGAGACGATCTACACGTACGACAGCCTGGGCCGTACCGAGACCCTTGTCGACGGCCGCGGTATCAAGAAGGTCTTCGCCTACGACAACCTCGACCGCATCAAGACCGTCTCCACCACGAACGACACGGTGCGCTATTCGTACGACGGTGACGGCAACCTGCGCCAGCGCGACGACTCCACCGGCACCGTCAAGTACGAGTTCGACCCTCTGCAGCGCGAGACGGTCCGCACCCTCCAGGACGGCTCCCAGACGCTGCTCGCGTACACGCCGGCGGGCAACGTCGACTTCTACCAGGGCCCGGCCGGGAAGATCGACTACACCTGGAACGAGGTCAACACCCTCTCCACGCTGAAGGATCCGCAGGGCCGGGTCACCAGCTACGAGTACAACCGCAACGACAAGCGGACGGTGACCAAGTACCCGGGCGGCACCACCCAGACCTTCGGCCTGGACAAGTCCATGCGGCCCGAGACGGTCAAGACGACGAGCCCGAAGGGCACGCTCGTCGACCTGGCCTACACCTACGGATACGGAACGAACGCCGGGACCGACGGCGACAAGATCCGCACGAAGACGGACAAGGCCGCGGGCACGAAGACGACCTACACCTACGACGGCGCGGGCCGCTTCTCCTACGCCGCGGAGAACAAGGGCTCCACCCTCAACGAGGCCTGGCAGTACTGCTACGACCTGGCCGGCAACCTCACCAGCCAGGGCATCACCCCCGGCTGCCCCCGCGGCACGACCTACACCGTCAACGACGCCCAGCAGATCACCGCGAAGAACGGCTCCACGACGAACTGGTCCTACGACAAGGCCGGCAACGAGACCGCCGGCGCCTCCACCCCCGAAGGCACGCGCACGGGGGAGAGGTGGTCGGATCACAGCCAGCTCACGTCGCTGACGGTGGGCGGCAAGTCCTACACCGGGCAGTACGGCTCCACGGACCAGAGTGAGCGCATCCGCCTCGGGGACACCTACTTCCACAACGGACCCATCGGCCTGTCGGCGACGTCAACCGCTGGGGTGGACACGGGCTTCAACCGGGAGCCCGGGGGCACGTTGAACTCCATGACCCGCAGCGGCAAGGCGTACTACTACCTCACGGACGCGATCGGCTCCGTCATCGGCGTGACCGACGAGTCGGGCGCGAAGGTGAACACGTACTCCTACAGCCCTCGGGGCGTCACCCGCGCGGCCGGCAGCGAGACGCTGGTCCAGCCCTACCGGTTCGCCGGCGGCTACCAGGACGTCACCGGCCTCTACCACTACGCGGCCCGCTACTACGACCCCAACATCGGCCGCTTCACCCAGCCCGACCCCTCCGGTCAGGAACAGAACCCCTACCTCTACGCCGAAGGCGACCCCGTCAACCGCATCGACCCCACGGGCCTGTTCGGCTTCAACACCTTCATCAAGGGCGTGGGACACACACTCGCCGCGGGAGGCACGGCATTCGGTGCTGCTGTGGGCATCGCGTCCTGTTTCCCGACCGCGGGTGCCGGGTGTGCCGCCGGTGTCGCTTCCGCCGGGACCTCCGTGGTAGAGGGAGCCAACGCATACGAAAATCTCACGAAGGCTTTTGACGAATGATGTCGAATTCCAAGAAGGTGCTCGCCGTCTTCGGGGCCATTATTGCCCTGATCGGGGGAGCGCTTGCGGTCGCTGAAGCAACCGACACCGATGCCATCACCGCGGTGAAGATTGTGGGATTCTTCCTCATCGGCGTAGGGGTTCTGATCTTCATCGTCAGTCTGATGAGGCGAACGCCGCGCCGGTAGAACAGGCGACGCATTTCCTGTGGCCCTGACGAGCAGACGTCGGGGCCACAGGGAATATCCCTTCATGGTCGCGGTATCTATGCCGACGCGCCTATTGATCTGAAACTCAAATGGTTCTATTAGACGGCCCGACGCCCGCGTGGCTGGGCTTCGAGCGCCTGACGCCCGCCCGCGAGCCACTTCGCCCACCAGCTGTCCACGTTTTGAGCGAGACGCCGAACTCCGCTGCGACGTTCGGTCCCTGCCCGGCACCAGTGCGGCCACCGCCAGCATCCGCAATGCTTCTTGCGCCGACGGCGACAACTGCCGCGCGTCCCGGACCAGTTCACTCACGCGGTGTTCAACGCCCCGGCGAGCCGTTTCGGATCACCAGTGTGTCAGCATCAGCCGGTGACCGAGCCACCACTGCACCCACCCGACGTGGAACTCTTCGAGGTGGACCAAGTCCGCTTCACCGAGGCGCCACGCTGCGTGTGTCGCCCGCAGAACGGCTGGCCATGGACCGTGTCTGGGACGAGGCGGTCCAGGCCAACCCCAACCTCTTCGACGGGCCGGCGGTCGCGTGCACCGGGTTGGAGTGTAAAGCGCCCGGCAGCGTGGTCCTGTCCTGGACGAGGGCGACCTACCGGTACCGCGCCCTGCGCCGGGTCCCCTTCGGTGTCCTCCGTGTTCGTCGCCGTCGGCGGCAACCCCTGGCCGACTGCAGCTGCCCGGCGGTTCCCTTGAGCCGCCGCCTCCTGAACAGCCCCTCGACGTGGCAGCGCTCCGTCGTCATGCCGCGCCAGAGCTTGCCGAAGAGACGGGTGTCGACACCGCCCGATGGCCTGGCCCTGTGGCTTGTCACACGCGGAGAACACGGAAAAGTCGGTTTCCTGTTCCGTTCTCCGAGCCGCCTAGCCGACCTGCTTCACCAGCGATTCGAAGCCCTGGCATCCGCGGAGACAGTACGGGGACACGAGCCGGAGCTGGACCAGATCGCACTCATCCGCTCCGCAACGAGCTGGCGACCCTCGACAGGCCCCAAGCGGACTACCTGACACCGATCATCCACCGGTACGCACAGGAGAGCTCCAGCACGACGCCAGACCGCGTGGTGAACAGAACCGATTGACTTTCGGATCAATATCAACAACAACGGTTCCAGCCGCGCGCTGAACTCTGCGAGGGCGAGCCGGGCCAGATCTGTGGGGCGCCGTCCTGCGGCGGGCCAGAGCCCATCCGACGCCGTGACGCCACAGCCAGTTGCGCAGGTCCGCGCCTCGACCGGGGCAAGGAAAAGGCCGCGCCGACTACTTCCCCACGACAGCTCGGGGCAGTTACGTCCGGCGTGAACTGAGGTCCGCGCCGACGAGGCCTGCGCGCCCTCCGCCGCGGCCTGCGGCACATCCAGCTCCGTCCCAACCTGATCGACGGTTGCCTGACCGAAACCGGGCTCGACGCGACGCATCATCCGACAACAACCCGAGAAGGTCAGTAATCCGGAAAACACAAACGCCACGGCGTGAACGTCCAGGTCCTCGCCGATCCGTTCGATCGTCTGCTCTGGGCCTCACCGACCCTGCCCGGCTCGACCCTCGACCTGACCGCCGCCCGGCACCACGGGATCATTGACGCCCTCGCCGCACCAGGCCTTAAATGCTGGGCGGACAAGGCATATCAAGGAGCCGGCAAACCCGTCCGCGTCCCGTTCCGGGGCCGCTACCTCAAGCGCTGGAAGCGCCGCCACAACACCAGCAACGCCAAGATCTGCCGGTGAGGGGCACGACTGACCGTGCGGTGTTGGCGCATCTGTTGCGGACACTGGTGAGGCGGCGGCCGTTCCGGTGGCATACTGCGTTTCGGTGCGCGCCGCACAGATGTCACAGGAGGAGGCCGCGCCCTCTCCCGGTGTCCGCTCGTCGGTGCCACACACACGGCGGTGCGAAGCTGCGCTGCGCCCTCAGCCGACGGCGATTCGGGCTGCGGCGGCCTTGAGCGCGGTCGACAAGGCGGGCAGCAGTGCGCGGGACCAGCGTGCCGACGGCATGGACAGCGAGATCGCGGCGGGTGGGTAGCCGGCCGTGCCGGTGGGCAGGGCGACGCCGAGCGCGGTGAGGCCGGTCTCGGTGGCCTCCTGGTTGAGGGCGTGGCCCTCGCGGCGGGCGTGTTGGATGGCACGCCGGTGGACGACGCGCTGGTCCGGGGCGAGGCCGCAGCGCTCCAGGACCGCTTCCACGGCGTCGTCGTCGTACCGGGCGAGCAGGGCACGGCCGCCGGAGGCGGCGTAGGCGGGCAGGATGCGGCCGGTGCGGTCGCCGACGCGGAGCACTTGGTCGGCCTCCTCGGTGGCGAGGAAGCGGACCCCGGTGCCCTCTTCGTCCAGCAGTAGAAGGTTGGCGGTCTCGTGCCAATGGTCGCGCAGCGCGCGCAGCTGCGGGCCGGCGGCCTCGCGCAGCCGGGTCACGGGTGCGCGGGAGCGGGCCTGGCCCAGCTGCGGGCCGGCGTCGTAGCGGCGGTCGGGCAGCTGCACGGCGAAGTCGCGGTGCACGAGTGTGGCGAGCAGCCGGTGTGCGGTCGAGACGGACACCCCGACCCGCTGCGCGGCGTCGGTGACCCGCATCGGACCCTCCTGGCGCAGCACGATCGCCAGCAGCAGGGCGGAGTCCACGGAGCCGACGGCGTAGGCAGGTTTGTTCCGCATAGCAGAAAAGTCTATCCCTCATGGTGGGACGTGCAGAGAATCGTGGCGTCATCCGCCACCTCTGCCAAGGAGTTCGCATCGTGCAGTTCCATCTCGACGGATACCGTCCCGGCGACCCTTCGGTGAAGGAGGCGCATCCCGCCGCCCAGGCCCCGGACGCCGGACTGCCCGAGACCGCCGACGTGCTGATCGTCGGTTGCGGCCCGGCCGGTCTGGTCCTGGCAGCGCAACTGGCGGCCTTCCCCGGGATCGGGACGGTGGTGGTGGATCGCAAGGACGGGCCGCTGCAGGTTGGGCAGGCCGACGGGGTCGCCTGCCGCACCGTGGAGATGTTCGAGGCATTCGGGCTGGCCGAGCAGCTGAAGCAAGAGGCGTACCAGGTCAACGAGGTGACCTTCTGGAAGCCCGATCCCACGGACAGCTCCGCGATCGTCCGCACCGGCCGGATCGACGACGTCGAGGAGGGCATCTCCGAGATGCCGCACCTGATCGTGAACCAGGCCCGCATGCTGGACTTCCTGCGCGAGCACATGGCCCGCTCGGCGTCCCGCACGGTCCCGCACTACTCCTTGAACGCCACCGCCGTGGACATCGACCAGGGCGCGGACGCGGGGGAGTACCCGGTCACCGTGTCCCTGGAGAACGAGAGCGGCGGCACGTCCGTGGTGCGCGCCAAGTACGTGGTCGGCACCGACGGGGCACGCAGCTCGGTGCGCGAGGCGATCGGCCGGCGGCTCGAGGGCGACGCGCTGAACCAGACCTGGGGCGTCCTGGACGTCCTGGTGGACACCGACTTCCCCGACATCCGGCTGAAGTCCGTGATCCAGTCAGAGGCCGGCTCACTGCTGATCATTCCGCGTGAGGGCGGCTACCTGGTGCGGCTCTACATCGAGCTGGACGCGGAGCGGTACGGGGACCAGCTGCGGGAGAAAACCGTCACCCCTGAGGTGCTCGCCAGGGCCGCGAACCGGATCCTGCAGCCGTACCGGGTCGAGGTGAAGGACGTCGGCTGGTGGGCGGTGTACGAGGTCGGCCAGCGGCTGTGCGCGAAGTTCGACGACGTGCCGCAGGAGGAGACGGGGGACCGGCTGCCCCGCGTCTTCATCGCGGGCGACGCCTGCCATACCCACAGCGCCAAGGCCGGACAGGGCATGAACGTGTCGATGGCCGACGCCTTCAACCTCGGCTGGAAGCTGGCCGCCGTAGTGACCGGCACGGCGGCCCCCGAACTGCTGCACACCTACTCCGAGGAGCGGCAGCGGGTCGCCCAGGACCTCATCGACTTCGACCGGGACTTCGCCTCCAAAATGGCCGCGGGAGGGGGCAACAAAACGGCCGCGCCGGAAGGCGAACGGGAGGAGTTCTCCGACTACTTCCGCGCCCAGGGCCTCTACACCGCCGGTCTGTCCGTCCGCTACGAACCCTCGATGATCACGGGCACCGGCGAGCACCAGCACCTCGCCAAGGGCTTCCCGATCGGGATGCGATTCCACTCCGCGCCGGTGGTGCGGCTCGCCGATGCCCGGCCCGTACAGCTGGGGCACGCCGCCCGGGCCGACGGCGCCTGGAGGCTCTACCTCTTCGCCGACCGGATGGGGCCGCAGGCCTCCGACGGCCCGTTCCGCCGACTCTGCGACCATCTCGCCTCCGCGGCCTCCCCGTTGGCCCGCTTCACCCCCGTGGGCGCCGAACCGGATGCGGTCCTCGACGTCCGCGCGATCCTGCAGCAGCCGCATCGCACCCTCGAGCCGACCGCGCTGCCTGCGGTGCTGCGCCCCCGCAAGGGCCGTTTCGCCCTGGTGGACCACGAGAAGGTCTTCTGCCCCGACCCGCAGCAGGCGGACATCTTCGACCTGCGCGGAATCGACCGGGACCGGGGCTGCATGGTGCTGGTCCGCCCCGACCAGTACGTCGCCCACATCCTGCCGCTGGACGCCACTGCGCAGCTGTCCGACTTCCTCCAGGGGGTCCTGCGTGAAGTGGACTGAGGCCGACACATCGACTCTCCTCGACGCCACGGCCGGCGCTCTACAGGAAGGCAGGTGCCCGGAAGTGGACGTCCACCCTGCACCTTCGTCACCGAGGTTGTTCCCGGCCGGCGGGCTCAGTGGCGGCAACGGCTGCGCAGACACTCGGCTGGGAGATGCACTCACGTTGGCAGAGTGCATCCATCGGCCCTGACGCACTCCTTACGGGCTCTGCGGTTGGGCCGTCCGTCGTCCGCCTGACGCGGTCGCCTCTTCGCGTGCCTCGGCCAGGACGAGGCGGGCGCGGCGGGTGCGGGGGGTGCCGGAGCCGAACAGGGCCAGGGCGATGGCGCCGACCAGCCAGGTGCCGGCGATGAAGTAGAAGACGCTGCGGTACCTGTGGCTGGTGCAGAGCGCCGCGACGATGAGCGGGCTCGCAGCGTTGGACAGACGGCCGAGGCCGTAGGAGATGCTCGTGCCGAGGGAGCGGCCGCGGGTGTCGAAGAGTTCGGGGGAGCAGGCGTAGGCGAGTGCGGTGTAGCCGCGCTCGAAGAAGTTCACCAGGAAACCGAACGCGACGATGAGGACCGGGCTGAACGTGAGCCCGTACAGCAGACCGCACACCGCGATGACCGGCGACATCTCCGGAATCGGCCGCGGTCCCAGCGGAGTGCTGCGCCTGGCGACCGGAGAACCGACCGCCTTCTATGAGGCTTTCGGGCACCTCCTGGCGGATGAACTCCCGGCGGCACACCCCGGCCCGCAATGCCACGTACACACCACCGCGGGCAGCGTCGACAACATCGAGCGGCTGCGTGACGGCCGGGCCGATCTCGCCCTCGTCCTCACCTCCACCGCACAGGACGCCACGGGCACCGACGTGTTCCCACGGCCCGGGCCGCTGTGGGCGGTCGGCCGGGTCTACGAGAACCATCTCCAGTTCGCGGTGCGCGCCGACACGGGTGTGCGGGCCGTGGCCGGCCTGCGTGGTGGACACGTCGACTCGCTGGGGGCTCCGGGCTCGAGGGCGGCCGTATTCGGGGAACGGCTGCTGCGCGCCGCGGGCCTGTCGGCCGGAACCGACGTGCACGTACGCCATCTGCCGTTGAACGACGCGGCAAGCGCCATGGCGGCCGTGTTCGTGGACGGGCTGCTCGTGGCGGGCGGCGTGCCGCTGCCCATGCTCAAGAACTGCTGGTCCGGCGCGCCACGGCCCTCGTCCCGGACAACGCTGTGGGTACCCAGTTCCTCGGCGTCCGCAGCTTGATCGGCACCGGAGGCGTCGCCCTGCACCCTTGGGCGCTCGCAGCGTACCGGTCGCTGCACGGCTGATCGTCGACGCCGACGCAGGCGGGCCGATCCGGCCCGGGAATGAAGGCCGTGGCGCGGGGCCAGGAACGCCGGGTGATCGCCCGTTCCCCGGTAGCGAGCCGCTCACTGCTCGCCCTGGCGGCAGTCGGCGCGGCGGCTGTCCCGGCAGTTCGGCCGACGCGGCACATGGAGCGGGCGCTCAACCTGGCTACAGGACTGGCGGGGGCACCGTACGGCATCTTTGGGCGGCGGCTGTGGTGCCGCCTGGCCAGATGGAGCGGTGGGTCCTGCGCGTGTTGAAGTGTGTCTCGTACTCGGCGAGACCGCCGGAGGGCTGGACCGCGGACAACATGCACTGGACCCGATCGCGCCCATGCTTTGCCAGACCCCTGCTGACCTGCAGATTTCAGCGAATTCGCGACTCGTGTATGGCGATCCGTGGTCGGTGTGCATGATCGCTCCGGCCAGGCCTGTCGCTGGTCGGCCAGTCGACCAGCGACAGGCTTGCTTCGGGCACGCCGGGTAGTGCATTTCGTGCGCCGTCCCGGGCAGGAACCGATTCGAGGCCGGAGCGCACTTCAGCGTGAGCAGTCCCGTCCGCACCGAGGACGCGAACGCATCGCGACGCGACTCGCTGCGCAATCGGTCGGAGCTGCGCAGGGTGTCCTGGTGTCCCGTGGATCGACCGGAACTGGTCTCGCGGTACGCGCCGCTGGGCCGACGGCTGAGTTCCAGGCGCACACTTACGCCGAGTCGGAGGTCAAGGACGCCGGATCACTCCTCCCGTCCGCCGGTCGTGAAAGGCAGTACCAGACGTGAGGGATGCGCCGCGTCGCGGTAGACCTTGTGCGTGACCGGGCGGCCCACCGGGAGGTGGAAGGCGTCGGGCGGCAGCAGGGAGTTGTGCTCGTCGGCCAACGGCTCGTCGTTGGAGAGTTGCAGCACCATCTTGTGGCCCGGCAGGAATGTCGCGGCGAACGGGTAGAGCCGGACGACGTACTCCTCGACCCTGCCCGGCTCGACCGGTACGGATCGCGTGTGCGGGTGGTACGGGTCGCCCTCGGTGGTGCGCTCCTCGTCCAGCTCGCGGTGCGACGCCTTGAGGAAGCCAGTGGTGATCAGCTGGCGCTTGCCGTTCGGTGCCTCGTCCCAGACCCGCACAATGAGGTTGGTGTCGGGCTGGTCGATCTCGACGAAGAGGTGCGCGGCACCGGAGCCGATCAGCTCCGTCGGCTCCTCGAAGAGCGGACTGCTCCAGTCGAGGATCTCGACCTTGTCGGTGACCGTGAGCGGCGCCTGGTAGAAGCCGTCGGGGACGGCGTGCTCGGCCCCCATCCGCTCGGGTGAGAACGAGAGCTGGCGGCGCGGTCGCAGGTAGATCGAGCGGTGATCGATGCCCTTCGGCGGCCAGCTCTCCGCACCGACGACCTCGCGAGAGCCCTCCACGAAGACGTTGACCGCGGGTTCGTCCATGATCCCGTTGTCGATGCCCTTGAGCCAGTACTCGTACCAGCGGAACATCTTGTCGTGCTCCTCGACCCATGGGCGCGACTGCATCGGCGGGTAGGAACCGATGTCGAGCCGCTTTGGACCCCGCAGGGTGTGGAAGAGCTCGATGTGCCCGTCGACGGTCCAGCCGCGACCCTGGTCGATCTGGAGATAGACCGGGATGTCGATGTTCCGGGCCAGGTTGACGGGGTTGCGCTCCTCGTACCACTCCCCGTCGAGCTCGTTCATCACGATGTCGAACCACGCCTCGTGGTGCTTCGGGTAGTTGAGGAGATGGACGAGGTTGGGCCAGGCAGCGATGTCCGGGTCCGCCAGCCGCCGCGCGACGCGCTCCTTGACCTCTTCGGGTGAATACGTCTCGAGCATCCGCGACTTGACCCGGTCGGTGAATGCCCAGCCGGAGTCTCCGCCGCGACCCTCGCGGGCGGCGCGTGGCATGAACCACATGACGCCGCCGTGATACGTCGTCTCGTAGAAGTCGTAGTGACCACCTGAGATGAAGACCGCCTTCAGATGCGGAGGCCGCTCGGCGGCGGCGAAGATCTGCATCGACCCGAAGTAGGAGATGCCGATCATGCCGACGTTGCCGTCGCACCACGGCTGCGCGGCGACCCACTCGATGAAGTCGTAGGCGTCCTGCCCCAGGGAGACGCCGCCGGCGTTGTAGTTGCCGATGTGCTCGCCCTCGGAGGCGCCGGAGCCGCGCAGGTCCCCGATGACGTGAACGTAGTCCTCCTCGACCACGCGGGCGGTGTCACCGGCCTCGATGCAGCCGTCCCACATGGGGGAGGGTCGCCGTTGCGGCGGGGTGGTGAGGGCGAGGGCCTGGAGCTCCTTGCCATAGGGGCTCAGCGCCACGAGCGCCGGGCGCGGCTTGTCCTGCGTGCCCCGGTAGACGTCCGCGGCCAGTGTGACGCCGTCGCGCATCGGGACACGCAGGTCCTTGGCGACCGCGATCTCCTGTAGACCTGCCGTGATCGTCTGCCAGTTGTGCTCGGTCATCGGTTCTTCTCCTGCGTGTCTTGCGTGTGGTAGCCGTGCATCGTGGTGAAGAACGGGGACGGCTCCAGGGCCGGGTCGCCGTCGTAGCCGAGCTGCGCGGCGGCCGAAGCAAAGGGTGCGTACGGCGAGTTCGAGGTGGTCGGCCCGGCTCCCTGGCAATTGCAGGCGGCCGCGCGGACTCCCGCCTCGATGTCGAGGCTGGCGTCGAGCATGGATTCCGCCTGCTTCCGGTCGAGTTCTACGCCGGGGGGCTCCTGGTTCTGCAGCCGGTAGGGGTGACCGAGGAAGAGCCGGCTCGGGCGAACCCGGTCGCGGAGGTATTCGATGCTCGTGCGGTATGCGCCCGGATCCGCGTATCCCGGGAAGCCGTTCGCGGCGCCGTGGATCTGGACGGCGTCGCCGACGAAGACGTCGTTCTGGCCGTCGAGGACGTAGGCCACCGAGCCGGGTGTGTGCCCAGGGACGGAGTGGACGGAGACGGTCGCATCACCGCCCAGAGACAGGGTCTCACCGCCTTTGAGCAGCATCGTGGGTTCCATCTCGCCGGAGATGACGGCCTCGGTCGCCGCGGTCACCTTGGCCTCGCCCTCGGCGTCGTTCAGGTAGCGGCCGCGGCCGGTGAGGTACTCCTCGACATGGGCCCGGCGCGAACGCAGCAGCGGCGCGTCGGCCTCGTGGATGACCACCTGTGCCTGCCGGCCGGTCAGTTCCCACAGGGCGTGGGCACCGCCGACGTGGTCGATGTGCCCGTGGGTCAGCAGGATCCACCGCACGTCCTCGATACGGCGGCCGAGCCGGGTCAGCTCCTTGGCCATCGCGGCGGGCGAGCTGGTGATGCCGGTGTCGACGACGGCAAGCTCCGGGGCGTCGATGAGAAAGCTGTAGAGGCCGAAGCGACCCCAGGGCGAGAAGAGCGGGTGGACGGCTACGCTCATCGGCCGTCGTCGCCGTTCAGGAACGCGGCGGTCTCCTCGAAGACCTTCCGGTACTCGGGAAGCCCCCCGAAGTGCTGCACGAAGCCGTGGCCGGCCCCGTCGTAACGGCTGACGGTCGCGTCGACGCCGGCGTCCGCGAGCCGGCGGCCGTAGAGCTCGCCCTCGTCGCGCAGCGGGTCGAACTCGGCGGTGACGACCAGTGCCTTGGGCAGTCCGGCGAGGTCGGCACGCTTGAGCGGCGAGACCCGCGGGTCGGCCGGATCGGCGCCGCTGTTGACGTAGAACGCGTTGAACGGCTTCAGGCTGGCCGTCTCCATGCCGTATCCGACGGCGTTCTCGCGCAGTGACGTGTAGCGGCCCTCGTCGAAGTCGAGGTCGAGGGAGGGGTAGTAGAGCACCTGGTGGGTGATCCCCTCGAAGCCGTCGTCGTGTGCCATCGCGGCGATCGCAGCAACGAATGTACCGCCCGAGCTGTCACCGGCGATCGCGAGCCGCGCACCGTTCCAGCCGAGCTCCGCACCGTTCTCGGCGGCCCAGCGCACCACGCCGTAGCAGTCCTCGAGACCGGCCGGAAAGGCGTTCTCCGGTGCGAGCCGGTAGCCCACGGAGACGACTGTGCGTCCGGTGGCCTTCGCGAGCGACCGTGCGACGTGGTCGTGCGTCTCCAGGCTGCCGAGGAAGAAGGCGCCGCCGTGGAAGTACGCGAGCAGCCCCTGTGCCGTCTCCTTGGTGGGGGTGTACACACGGACCGGTACGTCGCCGTGCGGTGTGGCGGCGGTCATGTCCTCCACCGCGTGCAGCGGCAGGCGGTCCTCGGGCGCCGCCACATGGGACTCGTCGTGGGCGCGCATCACGACGGGGTCGAGTTCGGCCGGCGGCGGTGGCAGTGTCGCGACGAACTTCGCGATCTCCGGGTGCAGGGGCATGATTCAGTCCTCCTTAGTCGGGGCGGTGGTCGTCGAGGTGCTCGCCATCGCGGCGATCTGGCCCGGCTTCTGGCCGGGGAAGACGTCGCTGACCTCGTCGTCGGTCCAGCCATTGCGGGATATCCGCTGAAGCTCGTCGGTGATCGGCTTGCGGATCGCCTGGAAGCTCGCCAGGGCGGCGCGCACCGAGTCGGCCGTGGCGAGCGCGTCGGCGAGCGCGCCCGCGTCGAGGACGGCCGAGTTGGCGCCCTGGCCCTGGTGGTGGCACATCGCGTGCGCGGCGTCGCCGATGAGTACCACCGAGTCGGAGTGCCAGACGTCGATCGGGTCGATGTCGTACACCGCCCGGGAGTTGAGGGTGTCCATGTCGAGGGCGCGGGTCATCTCGACGAGCCGCTGGTCGAAGCCCTCGACCGTCCTGAGGATGTCGTCCTTGGTCACCGTCGGCGCCCAGGTGCTGTCGGGGTTGAGCGCGGTGATGTCGAAGGAGACCTGGCCGCGGTGGAGCAGCGGCAGCAGGTACACCTTGGTGCCGTGGCCGATGTACATCCGCAGGTTGCCGTCGGCGACCATGTCGTACGTGCCCTCCGCGTCGATCACGGCGCGGTAGGCATGCTCGCCGGCGAACACCGGCTGCCGGTCGCTGAAGAGCTGTTCGCGTACGACCGACTTGATGCCGTCGGCGCCGACGACCAGGTCGGCGGTGGCGGTCCTGCCGCCGGCGAAGTGGAGGGTGGCCGTGCTTCCGCCGTCCTCGATCTTCTCCAGCTTGTGCCCCAGCTTGACCATGCCCTGCGGCAGTACGCCGACGAGCGCCTCGATGAAGTCGCCGCGGTGGATGAACCGGGTGGTCTCGCTGAAGGTGTCCTTCTCCGGCCACTCCTCCCGGGCGATGCGCCGGCCGTCGGCGGTGAGGATCTCGAAGGCGTCGCTCGGGGAGCTGACCGCCTTGATCGCCTCGCCGCTGCCGCGGGTGTTGAACTGGTGCATCGAGGACGGGCGCAGGCCGATGCCGGCGCCGACCTCGCGGATCTGGCTCGCCTGTTCGTAGACGGTGACCTGCGCGCCGAGGTTGCTGAGCGCCTTGGCGGCCGCGGCGCCCGCATAGCCCGCGCC
The DNA here is from genome assembly GCF_040645755.1 of Streptomyces sp. NPDC046716. Taxonomy (NCBI): domain Bacteria; kingdom Bacillati; phylum Actinomycetota; class Actinomycetes; order Kitasatosporales; family Streptomycetaceae; genus Streptomyces; species Streptomyces sp. NPDC046716. Next base: position 35,687 of record NZ_JBEYYU010000052.1, on the reverse strand, counting down.
GACGACGGCGATGTTCAGATTGGTGATGTTCATGGTCATGCCTTCAGTTCGTGGGCTGGAGGGTGAGGAAGCCCGCGGGCAGGTCGACGAAGATCTTGCGGATCGTGGCGTCGTCGACGCCGTTCTCGCGCAGGGCGGGGATCAGTACCTCGAAGAGGTAGTTGACGGTGTGGCCCTTCACCCCGGGCCAGCCCAGCGGGCTGCAGTTGGCGTCGGCCGAGGCGAGAACGCTGTCGACCAGTCCGTCGCGCAGGTAGCCGAGGAAGTGCTCGAGGCGCTCCTGTCGCGGGCGGCCCCAGAACGGCGGGTCGGGCAGCTCGAGGTCGTATCCGAAGGTGTCGAAGCCGATCCGGCCGCCCTGCTCGGCGATCCACCGATCGCGCACCTTGCCCTGGCTGACGCCGTCGTCGGCGTGCCCGAAGAGCACGCGGTCCAGGGGCAGGCCCTCCTCCTGGAAGATCTCGATGGCGGGCTCGACGTCGACCGCGAGGTGGGTGAAGATCGGTACGCCGGTCTCGAGCGCGGCGCGGGCGGCGGCGCGGTAGATGCGGAGATCGAGATCCTTCATCCTGAAGCCCCGGCTGACGCCGACCTTGATGATTCCCGCCCGGCCACCGGTGTTCCCGATGCCGACGGTGATCTCGTGGACGAACTGGCGGCGCAGGTAGTCGACATCGGCACGCTCGAAGAACGGCAGGGCCGTGTCGCCGCCGACGAAACCGGTCGAGGCGACGATGTGCACGCCGGTCTTCTCCGAGAGCGACTGGTAGTAGTTGACGTCCCGGCCGTTGCAGATGCCGGTCGCGTCGACGAAGGTCCCGCCGCCGTACGGCAGCGTGTTCTCGTGGAACGTCCGCAGCTTGGGAACGGTCTCCTCGTAGCGCTGCTCCGGCGTTCTCCACCACTGGGTGTCGAGCTCGGACCCGGGCATTCCGTAACCGATGTGCTCGTGGACGGCGACGAACCCGAGCTCCTCGGCGGGGATCGGACCGAGAACGGTGTTGACTCGCGACATAAGCCTTTCAGCCTTCTCTCTTTCAGCTCACCGTGAGGAGGGCGGCGGGGTTCTCGACGAGGAGCCGCCGGATGTCCTCGTCACCGAGACCGTGGGCACGTAGGGCGGGGACGAAGTCCGTCAGGACGTGGGAGTAGGCGACGTCGGTCGCCGGGTGACCGAAGGCGGCTCCGGTGGCGCTGGAGGAGAGCAGCACGCGGTGGCCGAGACCCGCTGCCACGAGCTCGGCCACCAGCGTCGTCCGGGCGGCGTCGGTCAGATGGTCGGTCCCGTCGTGGCGGCCCTCGGTACCGACGTGGTCGAGGCCGACGTACGCGCCTCGTTCGGCGACCTTCGCTGCCAGGCCGGCCGCATCGGCCCGGTCGAGACCCGCGACGGCGACCCGGCCTGCGTCGAGGCCCTCCGCCAGGACGACGTCGAGCTCGGCGAGGGGGTCGCTGCCGTACCGGAAGGAGACGGGGACGCCGGTGGCGAGCGCCGCCCGGGCGGCGCCCCGGAGAAGCTCGGTGTCGGTGGCGGTCGCGCCCGAGCGGGTGACGGCCGTGGCGATCAGACCGGCGGGGGAGCGCCGCTCGACGCGCGGCACGACCATGCCCTCGGTGATCTCCTTGCCGAACAGGTCGGCCCACTTCTCGGCCGGCCAGGGCGTCGGCGGGTTCGTCTGCGGGGTGAGGAAGTAGCCGCCCAGCAGCTCCTCGGGCCCCTGACCGGTGGAGGCGACGATGTGCACACCGGTCGAGCGCGACAGCGCCTCCAGAAGCTGCGGATCACGGCCGTGGAACTGGCCTGTGGCGTCGACGAGCGTGCCGCCGCCGGCCTCCCGGAACGCGGTCAGGCGGGCTTTGAGGGCGGTGAAGACCTCGGCCCGGTCGATGGTGATGTCATGGGCGAACTGCGCACCCGGCAGCACCGAGAGCAGCGCCTCGTGGACGGACACCACGCCGAGCTCGTCGGCCCGGACCGGGCCGAGAACTGTGTGGACGGTGGTCATTGGATTCCTCCGGTCAGAGAGTCGGCGGGGGCGGTTTGATCAGTGGCGTTCTCGGCGTTCTCGGCATGCGACTGCGAGCCCGACCGGGCGCCGACCAGGCCGACGGCGGTCAGCAGGGCGGAGGCGGCGGCGCAGGCGGCCGCGGTCAGGAACGTCAGGTTGAACGCGTGGCCGAGCGCGTCGAGCGCGAGTTCGTGGAGGGCGGCGGGCATGGGCACCGCCTTGACCCCCGGGATGGTGGTGGCCGACGGCGGCAGGGTCGGCAGCGAGTTGATGGCGACCGCACCGCCGTGCTCGGCGATTCCCGCCGCCACGCCCCGCAGCGGCTGGGACAGCTGGGCCTCACCCATCGCCTTGCCGAGCCCGTCGGTGAGGCGATGGTTGGCGACGGCCGTCGACAGGGCCCCGCCGACCACCGGCCCGAGCGCGAAGCCGAAGTCGCGGAGCAGGTTCGTGGTGGCCGAGGCCATGCCGGCGAGGCGTGTCGGAACGGAGTTGATCGCCACGGCCGTGATCGATCCGACGGTGAGCGCGAACCCGACGCCGTTGAGCACCATCGGCGCGATGAACTTCACCCAGGCCGCGTCACGGGGTGCCCCCTGTGCGGTGACGAAGTCGTGGACGTCGAGGTTCGAGGACCAGAAGGCCGCGGCGGCGATGAGCAGGAAGCCGGTGGTGAGCACCCACCGCGGGCTGACCGAGTGGATGAGCCTCGCGACGAGTGGCACCAGGAGCAGTGCGGGGACCTGGATGATCAGGAAGAGGATGCCGATCCAGACCGCGCCGATATGGGCCACCGAGCCGAGGAACATCGACATCGAGAAGCAGGTCGCCAGGTAGGCGAACATGCCGGTGACGGCCGTGATGCCGGTGACGGCGAACGCGCGATTCCTGAACAGTGAGAGATGGATCAGCGGCGACGCCGTCCGCAGCTCGACGACCACGAAAGCGATCAGGAACGCCGCACCGACGACGAAGCCGAGGACGATCGAAGCCTGGTCGTAGCCCACGGCGGAGCCTTGGGTGAGCGCCCAGATGAGCGAGACGAGACCGATGATCAGAGTGACCTGGCCCGGGAGGTCGAGTGCACGGCCCTCTGGTGCGGAGGAGTCGTGGGAGGGCAGGGCGGCAACGAGGCCCACCGCGGCGAGTGCGATCGGGATCCAGAAGGCTGTTCTCCAGTGGCCGTTCTGCGCCAGTACGCCGGCGGCGATGGGCGATACGGCCGCGCCCAGGGACAGGAAGCCCGCCCACAGTGCGATGGCCCGGGCGCGGGCCTTCGCGTCCGGCGCGGCTGCCGCGATCATCGTGAGCGAGATCGGGTACAGGGCCCCAGCACCGATGCCGGCGATGATCTGACCGACCCAGAGGTAGTGCACGTGGTCGGCCCCGGCGATCGTGATCAGTTCGCCGACGGCCAGCACGGCGAGGCCGCTGAGCAGTAGTCGCTTTCGACCGAACATGTCGCCCACGACACCGAATGTCAGCTCGAAGATGACCATCGCCGTGGCGAAGGCGGCGCTGACCCAGGTCAGTTCGGCGCCCGATATGCCGAGCGAGGACTGGATCGTGCCCAGTATCGAGGCGGGCAGCGAGTAGGCGACCTGGGCGACGAAGACTGCGAGGCAGCCGGCCACCAACGTGGGGGCGAACCGGGCTCTCGCCTGTGGTGTGTCACTCATCGACGCTCCTTCGAGGGAGAAGTGATGCGACCGGAGAACCGCGGTCCGGGGGAACGCTGCCACTGCCTTTACGCAACGTCAAGAGAATGTTCGAAGTGTGTATCTAACGAATTACGCGTAAGATTGCCTTGCGTACTGCTGTACGCTAGGAAGATGGCGAGCCTGCGTGAACAGCAGAAACAGATGACCCGGCGACTGTTGCTGGAGTCGGGGTTGGGTTTGTTCCAGGAGAAGGGGTACGCGGCCACGACCGTGGATGACATCGCGACGGCGGCGGGGACGACGCGGGTGACCTTCTACGCGTACTTTCCTTCGCGCAGTGCGCTGATGCAGGCACTCATCGACGAGCAGCTCAACCAGGCGCTGCAGCGGGTCCGTTCCCCCGAGCACGGGTCGACGGCGCAGGACCTCGTCGCGACGGTCGCGACCGGCACCCGCGAGGCGATCGATGTCTGGATGCGGCAGACGGCAGAGTCCTGGCCCGAGATCAAGCCCATCGTCCGCCTCGGCCGCGAAGCGGCGGTGATCGACCCCGACCTCACCAACCTCGTCGAGCGGTGGATGGAGGAAGCGGCCAGTGATGTGGAGGACGGCCTGACGCAGGCCGGGCGCTTCGCGCCGCACCAGCGGCACTTCCGCGGCGTGCTGGCGCTGGCGCAGCTCGACTTCGTGGCGCAGCACTGGGGTGACAGCGACTGGAAGATCGACCGCGAGCGGATGCTGGACGAGCTCGTCGACAGCTGGACGTCACTGCTCTCCTGACGGCTCCTCATGTGACGGCTGTTCAGGTGAGCACGGCCTCGAAGAGCAGGTGCCGCAGCCACTCCACGAACCCCTGGTCGCTCAGGTGCGGATTCCAGACCATGTCGATCCCGAGCGGAGCCACACGGAACGGCAGCTCCTCGACACGCAGGTCGACCGCCGCTGTCATCTCGGCCGCGACCCGGCTCCTCATCAGCGCCACCCCGCCCCCGCGGCCGACCAGATAGGGCACCAGCACATAGTCGGAGACCAGCTGCCCCACGCGGTACCCGATCCCCATCTCGTCGAGCTGCGGATAGGGGAAGACGCGCTCACGCCGGCCGGTGTCGACGACCACGTGCGGCTGTGTGGTCAGCAGCTCCATGGCGTCGAGTTCCCGCGGCAGTTCCGGCGACGCGACAAGGACGCACCGGTCGTCGTACAGGCGCTCGCGCGGGTACTGCGTGGCCAAGCCTTCCGACACCAGCACGACGTCCACCCCGTGCTCGGTGAAGGTGTCCTCGGTCGGAACGGTGATGGTGCGCAGGCGCAGGACGGTGTGCGGTGCACGCTCGGCCACCAGCCGCCCCAGGCGAGGCCCGATCACGAAGGCCGTGCTCGTGGTCAGCTCGACGGTGATCGTGCGCCGGTCCGTTGCCGGGTCGAAGCCGGGGAACCGCACCACGTCCGCCACCTGCTGCAGCGTCTGCCGCACCGGGGCCAGCAGTTGGAGTGCTCGCGGGGTGAGAACGACGCCGCGCCCCTGGCGTACGACCAGGTCGTCACCGAGCAGTCGGCGCAGGCGGCCGAGCGCGTGGCTCATCGCCGGCTGCGTCAGGCCGACGCGCTCCGCGGCACGGGTCACCGACCGTTCCTCGATCACGGCAAGCAGCGGAACGAGCAGATTGAGGTCAACGTTGGAGAGCCGGTCGAGGCTCGAACCTCCCCGGCTCTCCTTGTCGACACCCATGGCAGCCACCCTACGCATCGGCGGTCGCACGCACCCTGCGCAGTCGTGGAATCGGGATGCGGTAGTCGAGCGCCACAGCGGATCCTGCGCCGTCCCCACTGGCCCAGCGCATCAGGGCCGGGCCGACGGGACCGCCGTCGACGTACTCGGGGTCACCAGCCACCGGCAGGTCACCGACGGCCTTGAGGGTGAGTCCGAAGGCCTCCGTCCAGAAGTACGGGTCGAATGCCAGGGGCGGTGCAGCCGCACCACGCATCAGGGCGACGGCAGCGACCTTGGCCTGCTCGATCGCGCTGCTCCACAGCGGGATGCGGCGTACACCCCGGTTCGTGGGAAACGCCGCGACATCACCGACGGCCGCGATGTCGGGGCCCAGCATCCCCCTCTCGTCGACGTGGAGGGCACCGCGTGTGACCAGACCGGTCCCTGACATCCACTCGACGTTCGGAATGTCCCCGACCGCGCTGACCAGGATCTCCGCTTCATGGACGGCGCTGTCTCCGGCGACGACACGGGCACGGTCGCCGTCGTGCTCCACCGAGACCGCACCCGAGTCGACGATCCGCACGCCTCGCTCGCGCGCAGCGGCCGTGAACACACCGGCAAGGTGCGTCCCGAGCTGCTCGACCAGCGGCGCGCCCTGCGACACCACGGTCACCGTGCAGCCGGCGTTCACGCAGCCGGAGGCGATCTCCATGCCGAGGGGCCCGCCACCGACGACGAGCACCGAAGGCCCACCTGCGATGCGCTCGCGCAGTGCCACCGCGTCGTCGAAGCCGCGCAGCGTCAGCTCGTGCGGTGACTCGGTGAGGCGGCGAGCCCGCGAGCCGGCGGCCACCACCAGCGCGTCGTACGACTGCGCGGAACCGTCGGCGAGAGAGACCCGCCGGCCGGCGATGTCGAGCCCGGTCGCCGGGACACCCAGGATCTCGGTCGCCCCGTGCGTGGGCGCCGGGAGGCGGTGTGCGTCCAGGTCCGGGGCGGGAGCGAGCAGTGCCTTGGACAGCGCGGGACGGCTGTAGGCCGCGTGGCGCTCGTCTCCGATGATTGTCAACTCTCCATCGAACCCGGCTGCCCGCAGGCCGTCGGCGGCGGTGACACCGGCGACACCGTTGCCCACGATGACGATCTTCTCCGGGTGGCCGCTCATGCCAGCCTCAGTGCGGCGACGGGACAGACCCGGACAGCGGCGCTCGCTTCGGCCGCCTCCGGCGTGCCTTCCTCGACATTCTCGACATCGAGCACGAGTTCTCCCTCGTCATCGAGGTGCATCAGGTGGGAGGCCGTCTCCTCGCAGAGGCCGTGGGCCTCGCAGCGGGGGCGGTCGAGCACGATCTTCATGCGGGCACAACTTCCAGAACGGGCAGCCGGTCGATGCTGCGGGTGACATTGCTGGGGACGCGCGTCTCGGCTGCCACGACCAGGCGCCGCACGCGCCGGGAGAGGGCGTCGATGATCGCGTGGGCCTCGAGACGGGCAAGCCCCTGGCCGGCGCAGCCGTGCACGCCGTACCCGAGCGAGAGGTGGTCGACCGGATTGCGTTCGACGAGGAAGGCGTCCGGCTGGTCGTAGTGGCGTGGGTCGCGGTTGCCGGCGCCGAAGAGGATGGCGATCCGCGCGCCGGCCGGGACGGTGACGCCGTCGATCTCCACGTCCCGCGTCGTCCTGCGCCCCCAGGCGTGGATCGGCGCCCAGTAGCGCAGGACCTCGTTGAACGCGGCGGGTATCAGGGAGGGGTCCCGCCGGACCAGCTCGAACTGGTCGGGGTGGGCCCCGAAGAGGGCCACGATGTTGCCGAGCGCGGTCACGGTGTTCTCCACCCCGGCGGCGAGGTACTGATGGATGATCGGGCCGGCCGAGCCCGGCGGGACGTCGCCACGTTCCTCGGCCTCGAAGATGGCGCGACCGATGGAGTCCTTGGCAAGGTCCGCACGCGTCACCGCCGAGCACCAGGCGTAGAGCTCACCGGCGATCGGGAAGCTCTCCACGGTGCGCTGGTTCATCGGGCCGATGACCTGGTTGGCGGCCTTGCCCCAGCGCAGCATGTTGTGGCGGGCATCGCCCGTGAAGCCGATCAGGTCGGCGACGACCTCGAGCGGGAAGGCCCGGGCGAGTGCGTCGATCGCGTCGAACGAGCTCTGCTCGACCAGGTCCGCGACCAGCGCATCGGCCTTCGCCTCGATCCGGCCCTTCAGGCCGCGCAGGGCGCGCGGTGAAAGGTTCGCGGTGAGCGTGGCCCGGAGCTGGGCGTGGGCCGGCGGATCTGAGGCGAGCGAGGTACCTGTCAGCGCCTCATTGACCTCGGAGTTGAAACCGATCGCTGCGGCCGAGGAGAAGGTCTCCCAGTTGGCGAGGGCGGCACGCAGGGTGTCGTAGTGGGTCAGTGCGTAGACATCGTTCCGCGGCACGTGCACGGCCGCGCCGAGGTCACGCAACGCCGCATAGGTCGGATAGGGGTCGACGACGACATCGTCGGCAAAGAGGTCCACGTCGGAGACCGGTGGGGTGTGAGGCATGGCCCCATGAGAATTTGTCCGCACCGCATGCGTCCAACAGATGTTTCGCATGACTTTTCATGCACGCCATTGATTGAGGTCGACGCGTCCTCGGTCAGTACCCGCTCGAAGTAGAAGTCCTGCGTGCCGGACGAGTGGGCTGAGCGACTCGTGTGCCGGCCACTCTGCGCCTGCCGAGAATGCCGTCCGTGCAGATCAGGCGCCTGTGTGGTGCTGCGGCAGGATGAACACTTGTGTTGCTTCGTGTCGGCTGTCTGACTGTCACCAACACGTTCGCCATGCTGCGACTGCTACCGGTGAGCGACCGCGACAAGGACGCGGAGATCCTCGCCCCGCGCCACCAGATCACGGTCCTCGAACGGCAACTCGGCGCGCAGCGAGTGAAGTTCACTTCGGAAGACCGGGCCTTCCTCGCCGCTCTGCTGATGCCGGTCCCGCGCCAGGCGTCATCACGGCGCCCTTGGCCTGGTCGATGACGGCGTGGGAGTCGACCGCGCGTTGCAGTTGCTCCACCTCGATTGTGAGGTGCCCGCGCTCTTGGGCGAGTTCGGTGACCGAGAGCAGCTTCAGGGGCTCTGTAGGGTGAGGAGCGAAAAATGCCCTCGCTTCCTCACGTGCAGATTCTGGGCGATCTCGTCAGCCTCGGGAGCGCTCGCCCGGGGCTCGTCTTCACATCTGCCCGCTGTCTTCCCGTCGATCCCACCCACCTGCCAGACGATCAGGACCCTCGGGCGAAGGACAGCTGGCGTCGACCGGTCGACCGCCCGTGGGGGCCCACTGCGGGCTGGGCGGCCGGCACTTCTCAGCGCAGCACACGGAACGGGGGGGAGCACTCGGGCGGGCGCAGCAGCAGGCGCGGCTCTGGCCTACTTCATGAAGTGTTCAGACGAACACCCGCCTGGCGAGGACGCCGGGCTATGCCTCCGCAGTGTGCGGTGCGTGCCGCACACTGCGGGGAGGCTGCTATTCGGCAGACTCGGCAGCCATCGGCATGTTGTTTTTGTGACCGCCCTGGTAGTCGGACAGCGAGGGCGCAGGGAGGATGAGGTTTGATTCGGTACCCGGGATGGGGCACAGGCAGGTGGCGTGATCGAAGTTGTCGGCGGCCTGAATACCGCCCCCGGTGAACTGCTGCGTGTTGTTGTCTCCGTCGTCTGCCTGCGCCATCGACATCGAGAAGGAGAGTGCTGCGACGGCTGTGAGCGCTGTGATCACGGTCGTCTTCATGGTCTGGCCAACGACCCGCGAGCTCAGAGGGCATGGATCTTCACCCGCCAACAGCATCGGCTGCTCAGGCGGCCGGCCGTGCTGGTACAACGGGGTGTTCAAAGGTCCGGAATTCCCTTGGGAGCCGTCCGAGCATTTCACCGCGGTCTGTGATGCGACCTTGCACACCCAACAGGTTCCACACCGGCGGCCGGAACGAGGGCACAGTGCTGGGGCCGCGCACCGAGGTCGTCCAGGCGGTGACGGCCTGATCAGGCGGGAGTGATCGGCGGCAGGGTGAAGCCGCCGTTGAAGACCTCGGGCCGGGGCTGGTACATCCGCAGGATCGGGCGGAACGCCCCGGTCAGCGTCGGTAGCCAGTTCGCGCGTGCCTCCGGGGCGGTGGGTGCGTCGGGGCGCAGGTGCAGGGTGAGGGCGCCGTCCGGCTCGTAGTGCAGTCCTGAGGTGCGGTCGCCAATGGAGTAGCGGTCGATAGGGTTGGCGACCAGGAAGTATTCCGGCAGGTTGTACATGGTCACCGACCAGAACCCGTCCACCGGCGGCGGCACCTTGAACCGCAGCGTGTAGGCGCGCATGCCGTCCAGCGCCTGCCCGGCGCCGTCGGTCCAGGTCATCGCATACGCGGCCTCGTAGCCGTGGTTGCCCCACAACCCGGCGCGGGCCGACGCCGCCCGCTCCAGGCGCGCGGCGTCGCGGTCCTGGATCACCCACTGCGGATCGTCCAGCGTGCCGAGGCCGAAGTGGGCAAGGTTGTAGTCGAAGGCGTGGTACGTCAGATTCCACCCGTTCTGCACCGGACTGCCGCCGTGCACGGTGTGGTTCTCCACCCGCTCCTTGCCCACCTTGAACCCGGACAGCAGAGCGTCTCGCAGCTCCGCCGACGGCGTGGCGTACGGGCTCTGCTCCGCCAGCAGCCCCAGCGGCGCGAACCGCTTCTGGTAGGCACGTTCGGCGGCCGACGGCGGGAACGCCCGAAGATAGGTCCGCAGCTTCTCGAAGAAGCCCAGCTCCTCCGCGGCAGCCTGGGCGGGCAGGGGCAGGCCCGCCTCGCCGGCGGCCGCGGGCGCCTCCAGTTCCAAGCCCTGCTGCAGGGCCGCCGTGGGGGCAGGTCCGTCTCGCCGTCGCAGGCCCAGCGACCGACAATGCTGACCACCGAGGTCGGCGCGTTGATCCGGACCACACCCGCGGGCGACTTGCCCTGCCACCCCGGCGGGACAACTGCGTACCGCATGGGCCAGGTGCCGTGCGCGGCGGGCTCGGTGTGCTATTCGTCGGTCATGGCGGCATTTTGGACCGGCTCAGGCCGAGAAGGCATGTGAGCGGAGGCTGCTTCTCGTCGAGTGAAACGATCATGTGGTGGCTGGTGTGATCACGGCGTCGGTGCCGTCCTGGATAGAGCCGTTCACCGGGCTGAGTTTGCGCTGCTTCGGCAAGTTGGTTGCCTCGGTGCGACGCGAGCCGGCTTCGGATCAGTGGCGCGGCGGGACCTGGAGCCTGCCGCTGGAGGACCGTGTCCTGTTGGTGCCGGCCTACTGGCGGACGAGCGTGACGATGCGCCAGATCGCCCCGTCGTTCGGTGTCTCCAAGTCGGCGGCTGACCGAATCATCGATCACCTCGTTCCGTTGCTGGCGATCCGACAGTGGAAGCAGTTCCGCAAGGACACTGTGCTCGTCGTCGACGGCACCCTGGTGCCCACCCGCAACCACACGGTGGCTGAGCAGTCGAAGAACTATCGCTTTTTTCAACGGCCCATCAGGTGGTCATCGACGCTGACACCCGCCTGGTTGTCGTGGTCGGTCGTCCCCTGCCGGGCAAGCGTCACGACTCCCGGGGCTGGGAGGAATCCGGCGCGAAGGCCGCCGTCGGCACCACCATGACCATCGCCGACGGTGGCTATCAGGGCACCGGGCTGGTCATCCCGCACCGCGCCGCAACGGCGAAGAGCTCCCGGCCCGGAAGGAGGAACACAACCGCTCACACAAGCAGGTCAGGGCACGGGTCGAGCACACCTTCGTCCGTATGAAGGGCTGGAGGATCCTGCGCGACTGCCAACTCAACGGCGATGGCGTGCACTACGCCATCCTCGGCGTCGCCCGCCTGCACAACCTCGCCCTTGCCGGATAGGCAAGGGGCCGTAGGCAGCGACCTCTGTCGTAACCAGGTCCATGATCAGTTACGGGACGAGCCCTAGTCCGCAAAGACTTGTTCGCAAAGACCTCTTTGCGAACAAGTCTTTGCGGACTGGGGTGCGCGGTATGACGGACCCACAGGTGAGGCCGGACGGCCCGGGTGGTAGCTGGCCGTACCGGAGCTCACACCCAGCCGCTCCGCGAGGCGGGTCGCCGTCGACGGGCCGTACTTCCGCAGCAATCCGACCAACTGCACGCGCACCGGATGCGCGAGCGCACGCAGCCCCTTGGCATCCAGCACCACCGAGTCAGCATCGGCTTGCCCGGCAGCTCGGCGCCGCCGGTTTCGTCGAGGAGGACACCGAACGCGGCAACGCGCGGGAGCGCTGTTGGCGCTCGGTGCACCGGACGATCTGGTTCAACGATCCTGATCTGGCCGAGCGGGAGTCAGAGGCCGCACTGGCCTACCAGCAGTCGGTTGCCGCCATCTACACCCTGCGCACGCAGCAGACTTTGAACGAGTTCCAGACGATGCCCCGCGCATGGCGGAACACCTTCGACATGAGCGACTGGGCCCTGCGGCTCACACCAGACGAAGCGGCCACCCTGTACCGGGAGTTGACGCAAGTCCTGGCGCGCTACCGGCGAGTGCCCCGGACGGCGCCCAACGGGTCGCTGTGATTACACAGACCCTGCCCGAACTGGATGCGCCTACTCTGTCGTCGCCTCCTGCCGATCTTACAACCGGCGCAGGATGTCCGAGGCCATGACCGACGCCGCGGAGGCCGCCGGCATACCCGGCAAGAGGTCCTTACGGCCGCTGGGCGGAGTGCTGGCTGCCATGGGGGTGTCGCTGACCGGCACTCGTATCTCCGTGGTGGCACTGCCCTGGTTCGTCCTCGTCACGACCGGCAGCGCCACCCAGACCGGACTGGTCGCCTTCAGCGAGATGGCGCCCTACGTGGTGGTCAAAGCGTTCACCGGGCCGCTGGTCGACCGGATCGGCCCGCGGACTGTTTCCTGGGCCACCGATCTGGCCAGCGCGGCCGCCGCCGCCGCGATACCCCTGCTCCACAGCCTGGACCTGCTGTCCTTTCCCCTTCTGCTCATTCTCGTCGCGTCGATCGGCGCGGCCCGGGGACCCGGCGACCTCGCCAAGGAAGTGATGGTCCCGGACGCTGCCGAACGCGGCCGTGTTCCGCTGGAGCGGGCCACCGGTCTGGCCGGTGTGATCGAGCGGCTCGCTTCCACCGTCGGCCTGGCCGTCGGCGGATCCCTGGTGGCCTTGCTCGGCCCCCTGACCGGACTCGCCGTCAACGCCGGCTGCTTCGCTCTCGGATCAATGATCATCAAAACGGCACTGCCCCGTGGCATGGGGCACGGGGCCGAGGAAGACCCCCCCGTCCGGCGACGGAACCGGACCGGGCTACTGGCGGCGGTTCGGCGAGGGCTTCACCTTCCTACGCGGAGAGCCACTGCTGCTCACCGTCATCGTCATGGTCGGCATCACCAACCTGCTGGACGCGGCTATCACCTCGGTGCTGATACCCGTCTGGGTGAGAGAATCCGGCAACGGGCCAAGCTCGATCGGCCTGATGGGCAGCTTGATGGGGGCCGCGGCGGTCGGCGGCAGCCTGATCGCCGCGGCGGTCGCACACCGGCTGCGACGCCGGATGACGGTTCTCACCGGATTCCTGCTGGCCGGGGCGCCGAGGTTCCTGATTCTCACCTCTGACGCCCCGTTTTGGACGGTACTGGCCGTCTTCGCGCTCAGTGGATTCGGTGCTGGCTTCGTCAACCCAGTGCTGGGAGCCGTCCTCGTCGAACGAGTCCCGCGCCGGATGCTGGGCCGCGTCAACGCCCTCGGCGACTCGCTGGCCTGGGCCGGCATCCCTCTCGGCGGGCTGCTCGCCGGAGCGGCGGTGACCACACTCGGACTCGTGCCGGTGCTGCTCGCCTGCGGAGCCGCGTACTTCTTCACCACGAATCTGGCTGGACTGCGCCCGGAATGGAGCGAGATCGACCGTACGCGTGGACAGGGCGTACTGAAGCCGCACTCTCACGAAGACGCCGCACAAGACAGCGCGAATGTAGCGACATGATTGTCCCGCAGAGAGACTCATGTGGCCGGGATACGGTGTCATTCCCGTAGACGCACGGGTGAGCCGATAGGGGCCCGCCCCTGCAGACGAGGCGGACGGGAGCAGGGACATGATTGACCGAGCTGGTCTCGCTGGCCTGACGCGCTTGATGCCGCCGTCGGCCGGGGCGGGGGTGAAGGTCGACTGGGAGGTTGTGCAAAGGGCCTGGGGGCTCGTGTTCCCTTCGGACTTCAAGGAGTTCCTCGCATACTACGGTGACGCCCTGCCTGGCTTGGATCTCGGTGTACTGGTTCCTGCCACCGTGACTCCTGAGACGTGTGATGAGCCCGGCGTCCCGAAAGGGGGCATGGGGTTCATCACCGCGGATACGCGAGCCACATGGGTGGACACCTCACCCACCGGCATCGATGCAGCGGCCGAGGATCTGGTGACCTGGGGAGCGGACGGCAGTGCCGACCTGTACTGCTGGCTCACCCACGGCAGTCCCGAGGACTGGGCGGTGGTGCTCTTCAGCCACGGCGACGACATCTGGACGCGCTTTGACTGTGGCATGACGGAGTTCCTGCGCAGAGTATTGGCTGCAGACAGCCGGGCCGAAGCCATGCGGGACTCCGTTCTGTGGAGCGCGGGCTTGAGCAAGCCCTGAAGTAGCTAGTGCCGCATCGGGGAACCTTTGCCTCCCGGCCGCTGTGGCTTAATTGCCTCATCTGACGGGTGAGAGCCTGCGTCGACGTTCCGGAACCTCATGTCAGTCGGATCGGAGGCTCGGCCGTTGATGTCTGGTGCTCATAGCGTGGAAGACCCTTTTCGGCTCTCAGCGGGTCTCGTCGAGCAGGCGCACGACACCGTGGAAGGCGATGTCGCGGTCGCGGGGCCTGTCGTAGTTGGCGAAGGAGAACCACAGCGCGGTGTCGTCGCATTCCTCCTCGAAGATGTCGAGGAGGAGTTCGTTGAGGTAGCGCCCTTGCGTCCTCGTCGGGGTCGCTCCGTGCGGTGGCTGCCAGGCCATGCCGCCCAGGTCGCCCGCGCCGCGGTAGGCGCAGGTGCCGTACTCGGTGATGACGACGGGCTTGCCGTGGGAGAAGGACTCGCGCAGGTGGGTGCGGAAGGTGGCGGCGTTCTGCGCGGTTCGGTAGGCGTCGATGCCCACCAGGCCGAACGGGGCCCAGTCGACGGGCTCCCAGGCTCCTCCTCGCTGCCATCGGCATGTGGGTCCGGCGAGAGACGCTGTCAGCGATCGACACCCCAAGGCGCGTCCGCGGGCCACGAGCCCGTGCCGACGATGTGCTCCACGAGTCTGAATGCCTCACCGGTGGCACGGTGTCCTGGTCCGGGTACTCGTCGTGCTGCCCGTTGGACAGGACGAACCCGTCGCTCGACCCCTCGGATCCGGGATCCACGGCATGCTCGCCGGATTCGCCCTCTTCTTGGAGAAGCATGACCATCGCGCGCTCGGTGGTCCTCGCGAAGGCCGGCGACCGTCCGGACGAAGTGATCAACCACGTCTCATGCTGCCCGCTGTCGATCCTCGGCCGTAGGGCCTCCAGCACCTCCCCGGACGACACAGGGAAAGGGCTGCCGTCATTGATCACCCAGGACTCGATCACAAGCACGACAATCTCACGGGCGGATTCAAGAGACAGTGCCTAGCCGCCGAATGCCCTCGGGGCGACCGCCACCATGTCTCAAGACCGAGCCCCTGGTCCCCATAAGATCCATCCCATCCGATCAGGGGAGGGAATCATGGGAAACGGCACGAGACACAGAAGCGGGGCCGTCACGCTCGCCGCGGCGGTATGCGTGCTGGCCGGGGCGAGCGGGTGTGGGGGAGGCGCACCGGCCGCGTCCGGGCACACCACCGCAGCCGCACCGTCGAAGCGGGCCGAGTCGTCGAAGAAGGTTGCACCTGCGCGCGTACTGACACAACGGGAGCTGAAGGCGGCCGCGCTGCCCGAGAGTTCCTCCATCGTCGGGCAGCCGTACGCGATACGTGCCGGGGCCGCCACTCCAGCGGACTGCACGCCGGTCCTCGCGGCCGGGCAGGGCCAGAGTCAGAGGATGCCCAGGGGTGTGGTGCAAGGGACGGTCTCGCCGGGGAAACATGTGGCGGGGCAGGTCTTTCTCACCGCGTACTCCGCCGAGGACGCCGGGCGGGTCCTGGACGACCTGCGTGCCGCGTTGCGCACCTGCCGCGCGTTCCCGGCCCTGTTGGGCGGCGGGAAGTGGAGCAACGTACGTGCGGCGGAGGGACTCGGCGAAGGCGACCAGGAGGTGGCGTTCCGGGCGAAGATGATCGCGGTCCCGGACACGCCAGCGCTGGCGACCGAGGTGCGGGTCGTCCGGGTGGGCGCGACGCTCGTCACGTTCGCCACCAATGACATGAGCGGCACCCACAACGAGGTGCATATCCCTCGTGACCTCGTGCACCGTCAGGTGGCCGCGCTGCAGAAGGTGTCAGCCGCCCCTGCCGCTTAGGGCCTGTCTCCCAGATCCCACCTGCCCCGCGACGCCTGGCCCGCGCCCTCACCCTCGAGCCGGCTTTGCACGGCTCGGGCGGGAGGTGCTGCGGCCGGGCCATGGCCTTGCTCACCGCGCTGCCGACCGTCCCGGTACAGCTGGGCGTCCTGCAGGCGGCCGCACTTCTTCTCGAGGAACTCGACTCCGGCGGCGCCGACCAGGAGACCCGGGCTACCGCGGCAGAAACGGCCCGCCCGTTGCATGCGTCGACGGGGTTCCCAGATGCGTGAGGGGCTGTCCCTTGCTCAGGGGCGGATTCTCACGGGCGAATTGCGGGGTGGTGGACTCCGGATGTGCCGGCGTCGCCGCGGGCGCGGACGTCGATGCCGGAGTGACCAGCCGACCCGCAGCCACTCCGGTCGGCCGCACCAACATCGCCACGAGTCTTTGCCACCGGGTCCGCGACCCACCACCTTGTGCCGCACGGGACCGTCGCCGGTCACACACGTAGGTTCGACTCTTGTCGCGCCGCGTATCGAACCGCTCGCGACGCCGTGGGCGAGATGCCCGGTTCGCTATCCTGCTTGGCCGTCCGGGCCCATCCGGGATTTGGCGGTGCGGTGGTTGCCGGACACCGGAACGCACGGACCGGATCGCGTTGCCGACTTCTCGGACTTGTCGTGTCTCCTCCGCTCCTGAAATAGTTGCGTATGCAATAACGTGCAGGTCAGGGGTGGGGTCGAGTGAGACATGTGCCGTTTTTCCGTTGGGTGGTAGCGCTCGGTCTGGTCATCTTCGGGGTCGCGTTCGCGGTCTATGCGACGGCTCCGGAAGATCCCGAGACGAAGCAGGTCGATCTGACCGTGCTGAGCGAGAAGTCCGACGGGAGCTGCACCGTTTCCTGGGCCGACCCCTACGCGAAGGAGCGGCGCAAGGGCCACTACCGGTGCGATCCCGACCGGGACCCTGTGCTCAAGGGCGGGGCCTGGGATCCCGACACCGGCCACGGCTGGGAGAGCGGATGGATGGTGACCGAAGGGTCCGACAAGGGCGACCTCTTCGTCCTCGGCCAGAACGATGCAAAGTACGACAGGGCGATCGACCGTTCGGACCATCTGGTCGGGCTGTCGATCGTGGTGCTGATCGTCGGGGTCGTCGGCGGCAACATCCGCTCCCTGTACCGGCTCAGCGGCGCGAGTCCCTCGGCCGTCCGCACGGCACGCCGCCTCGAGCAGGTCGCCAGTCGGCTCGCGCAGGATCACACGCAGGCTGTGAACGCGGTGCGCGAAGCATGGGAGCCGCTGCGGCAATCGCTGGTGGACGAAGCTCTCGGGCAGGTTTCCGTCGAGGAGTTGTGGCATGCGGCGGACGGTGGATTCGACGCCGCTGAACTGCGGCGATGCGGCACCCGCACCGCGCGGGACGTGCTCGGTGCAGGGACGCCGGTGCTGTCCCGGCTGCCCGGCGTGGAGCCGGGCGCGGCCGAGCGGCTGACCGCCGCCGCGCAGGTGCTGGCCGACGGCGCGGTGCGGATCGGCGCGGGTCGGGAACTCCTGGAACGCTCCGACCCGCGCGTCACCGACCTGCTCAACGCCCTGAGCGTCCTGGTCCGGGTCGGTCCCGAAGGACGGGCCGCCGTGGAGCGCGCGGCCGAGCTCGCCGCCCTGCTCGCCCCCCTGCTGGAGAAGGCCGGGCCCGCGGCCGGCCGGCGGCAGATGCTACGAGCCGGTGCGAAGGAACGCGCAACGGCCAAGTACGCGGTGGGCAAACTGCGCCGATTGCTCGTCACGGTCGAACAGCGCGGCTGCGTCGACCAGTTCGCGCAGACGTCGATCGATCTGCTGCGCGGCCCCGACGCGGACCCGGCCGGGATCGCCGCCCGCGTCGACTTCGAGGCGCAGCCGGAGAAGTACGCCCATCTGCTGACGGAACTGGCCGTCCCGGAACCGCAGCCGCTGCCTGTGTGGTGAGCACGGCGCCACCTACCGGCAGGCCGCGCCGTGTGCCCTGAGTCTGGCTGCGGGGGCCTACTCCTTCGACGTAGCGTCAGCGTTCATGGTGTCCATGTTCGCGTTGTGCGGTCCGCCGCTGATCACGATCTTCTGCTTCGCCGTGGGTGCGATCCCGTATGCCTTGTGGGCGTCCAGGAATAAGCCGTCGTGGCTGGCCCGCTGGACTGTGATCGGCAGCGCTGCAGCGATCGCCGCGTATGGGGCTGGGTCCGTTTACGGGCTCGCTTTCACGAACCCGCTCGACGTGTGCGCGGACAAGACCGGCGAGGGCGTGTACCGGGACGTGGGACGGGACTACACGCTGACATCAGTTGACGTGAAGAGTTTCCCGCCGTCCGTCAGCTGTCACTGGAGCAGCGGCCACACCACCGAAGCGGTGTGGTCCTGGACGTCCCTTCTGCTCTGCGCGGGTTTGGCCTGTGCCGTTGTCTGCTCCGTCCTGCTCCTCGTCAACCGCAGCAGGGGACGAACCGTGCGACCGTCCTACGACCTCGGGATGGGCGGGCGTGGCCGCGCCGGCGGAGGCGGTGTGTAGCGCGACATCGACGGCCCCGGCACGACTCGTACCGAAGCGGCCTTCGATCGACTGCGGAGAGCGGCCCTCGTCAGAGGTTGTCCAGCGCCTCGGCGGCGAGGGTGCCGTGGGTGAGGGTGTAGTGGTGCTGGTGACCGTTGACCCAGCGCGTGATCGTGGTGCTGGTCGCCAGGGTGGTCTCGTAGCGGACCGGCGCAGCAGCGTGAAATGCCGTACCTGGGGCGGGCTGGCCGCCCGGCGGTGGAGCAGCCACGCCGCTGCGGATGCCGTGATCAGCAGTGCCTCGAGCAGCCCCTGGCCCACAGTGATGCCGAACAGGTCCAGGTCCTTGTCGAGGACGAGGGAGACGAAAAGGGGGCATGGCGGTTCACTCTTGCGAGAGGACGGGTACGGTCCGGCGGACTGACGGGCCGGGCCGACTCTCAAGATCCCGGGTGCTAAGCGTGTATCCAAAAGTCCTGCGCGTAACGGCAGTGAGACTTAGCGCTACAGTTGGCCCCTTAGCGTCGTGTTTTGCCCGGCTGTGCGTGGTGGTTGGCCCGTCTCAGCGGCAGGTGTTCGTTCTCACTGAAGGTGTCTCGTTCTCCTCGAAGTTGTCGCGGTGGTGCTGCAGGTGGGACGGCTGCCGAGTCGGCGCGGAATCCGGTGGTGAGGACAAGCCCGAAGCTTCGCGGCGCGGCCTGCCGATCAGGCGGCCGGTCACCGGATCGAGATGACCAAGAGTCCGGAAGGTGCCCTTCCGCGACGCTGAGCTGCGAGGATGGCGCGATGGTGAGGCTGAGAAGGCACGTGTTCACAGTCGCCGCGGCGGTCGTGAGCGTCACGTCCCTGGCGTTGACCGCGTGTACGCAGAGCGACTCCGAGGTCGGCAGCGGCGACCGCGAGGCGGCGTACAAGCGTGTC
The DNA here is from genome assembly GCF_040645755.1 of Streptomyces sp. NPDC046716. Classification (NCBI taxonomy): domain Bacteria; kingdom Bacillati; phylum Actinomycetota; class Actinomycetes; order Kitasatosporales; family Streptomycetaceae; genus Streptomyces; species Streptomyces sp. NPDC046716. Next base: position 16,406 of record NZ_JBEYYU010000052.1, on the reverse strand, counting down.
ATCAAGGACCCGCACCCGAGTGCTGACGCCGTCATCGAGGCGGCCGGCGCACCGGCCGGGGTGGCGCGGGCGGGCGACGGCTCCCTGCTGCTGTCGTACAACGCGCGCTACATCGGGGACGACGAGGGCCCGGCGGCCGCCGCCTGGCGGATCGTCTCGCCGGCCGGCCGCACGGTCGCGCAGCAGGCGTGGCACGCGAACGTGGAGGATCAGCCGGACCAGTTCATCGGCGTGCGCGACGGCTTCGTCCGCTGGCACCGCAGCAGCAGGGGCGCGGAGAGCGCGTACGCGCTCGACGTACGCGGTAAGCGGCACAAGGTCACCACGTCGGACCGCGCGCTGGGCACCCGCCCCGGCGACATCGTCCTCCACGAGGGGATGCCGGCTCGCTTCTACCGCCCCGCCAACCGCACCGTGGCGGCCCCGGCCGGTGCACCGGAATACGTAGACTTCGCGCTGGACGAGCGCGGCTCGGTCTGGTTCGTGGACCAGTCGCGGATGCCCAACCGCGTCGTGCAGCAACGCGACGGCCGCACCCTCACCTCCATACCGATGCCCAAGCCGTACACCAGCGGCGGCGCCGTCACCGCGGCGGGCGGCACGACGGCGTTGGCCTTGCTCCGCGGCGGCCCCAACGGCACGGTCCGAGGCCTGATGGTGACCGCGGACGACGGCGCGCACTGGCGCAACCTCACCGGGGGCGGCATCCCCTGGCAGGACCTCAAGCGCGATGTGGTGTTCCTGGTACTGCGGGCGCTGCCGGACGGGCGGCTGCTCGTCGGCGAGAGGGAGGGCCGCTACTGGCTCGCCGACGACCGCTCGAACCGGGCCTTTCACCAGGTCAAGACCCCGGTGCCGTTCACCTCGTTCACCGTCCAGGGCAAGACGCTGTACGGCATCGCGGACGCGACGACGGCGACGTACGACCTGGTGAAGGGCGAGGGGCTGTACGCCTCGGACGACGGCGGGCGCACGTGGCGGCGGCAGGGGAAGCGCGGCTGACTTGTCGGGGCGTTGTTAGGTTGGCCCGATGATGGCCGACATCCGTTCTCAGTAAAGGTTGAGGGTTCTCGCTGACCTTTGTCGGCGCCACCGCGCGCCATCCCGTTCCAGTTCACAAGAACACACGGCAGGTCACAGCCCTCACCGCTATTTTGTGGGCCAACCGAAACGCTCAGCCGGGCCAGCCACAGCACTCAGGGGCCAACTGAAGCGCTCAGTCACAGGCAGTCGAGGCTGCTTGCTGCGCGAGGCGTTGACATGGCCCTCGCCCGGCGTTCGATCGAAGTGTCAGCATCGTCCGTCCACCCGGCGAGGTTGTGGTCAGTGTGCACCCGCCCACCGTGTTCGCCAACGCCTCCGGCCGTGAGTGCGAGAGGTTGCGCGGCCTGCTGCGCGGTCCTGGCCGCTCGATGGTTCGGGCGGTGATGGTGCTGCTGCCCCTGCATGGCCTGCCTCCCGCGGAGATTTCCTCGCCGTTGGGGTACGACCCGGCCACGGTGCGGCGGTGGATCGACCGCTTCAACGCCCATGGTGTGGCCGGCCTGGAGGACCGGCCCCGCAGCGGACGGCCGCGGCTGGGTGGGCGCCGGCTGACTGGGCGGATTGCCGCACTGCTGGAGCGACCCTGGCCGTGGACGGTGTGTCGGCTGCACCACCACCTGGGCCGACCAAAGGTCAGCAGCCGCACCCTGTACCGGCGCCTGCGCGAAGTGGCCGTGTGGCGGCGGCCGAAGCTGATATCGCCCGCGGTGATCCACACCGGGACGCCATCCTGGCCGCCCTGCGCCGCCGCATGGCACTGCTTCCCGTCGGCGCGAAGGTCTTCACCGCCGATGAAACGCATGTGCACCTGCTGCCCCACGTCCGTGCCCGCTGGACCCTGCCCGGCCACCGCCCCGAAGCCCTCACCCCGGGCAGGAATCGCCAGGTCACCGTGCTGGGTGCGCTGGAGGTGACCTCCGGCACCTTCTTCTACCGACTCGGGCGCCGCTGTGCGGCCGACTTCCTCGCCCGGCTTCAGCAGCTCCTGGCCGCCTATCCCGATGCCCCGGCCCTCGCCATCGTGTGTGACAACGACCAGATCCACCACGCCCGCGCGGTCCGCGACTTCATCGCCGACCACCCCGGCGTGCACCTGTGGTTCAGCGCCCGCTACAGCCCGCCCGACAACCCGACCGAACGGATCTGGGCCGCCCTGAAGACCTTCATCGCGAACACCGCAGTGTCCTGGCCCGGCCGCAAACGACAGATCCATGCCTTCTTCCGCAGCCGATCACCGGATCACAACCTGGCCACCGCCGCACCCTGGACAAGCCCCTGGTTCCCCACGAGATACCGACAGGACTTCTGGAAAGCCGCTTAGTCGCGCAACCTCCGTCGGATCTGCTTCAACTGCCCTGCCCGGGATCATTGTTGACCGGGCGGCCACACCCCCTTCTTCCACAACTCCACGGCAGGCTCAACGCGCTTTAGGGCCCGGCGGGCGGGTGACTGCCAAGATCAGCCATGCCGGTGCATCAGCCTGGCGACCGCCGCCGGCAAGACGTCCAGATTGAAGATGGAGGCGATCAGTACCCGGATTCTCGCCAGCGTCCAGGGCCGATCCTCCCAGCCAAGCTCGGCCGGGCCGGCCGAGCCTTTGACCAGATCCTTCTCCAGCTCGGTGAACTAGTCGTAGCTCAGCCTGGGCAGCTTCGGCGGGCCGACGGACGCCAGGGCGGCCGTCCCGCCCTGGCGCCATGCCCGCCGCCAACGCTCCACCGACCGCACACTCACCCGCAGATCCTTCGCGATCGCCGCACTCTTCTAGGCCCGCGCGAACCGACCGGCCTCAAGCCGGATCCGTTCACCAAAAACGCTGCCGCTCGGCGGTCAGCCCACCGCCCTGTGCGTACCGCATACCACCGGCCTACCCCAGGAATCACCACCCGTCAGCCACTACTACAACACCCCGAAAAGGTCAGCAGGTAGATCTTCGTCCGCGCCCTGAGAGCACGATGCATGTAGCCTCGATTGTGATCAGTCGTCTCTTGGCTTGGGGGAAGTACCAATGACGAAGGGCCCGTTCGTCGCCATGGCCGCCGCGACAGCCACGCTTGGGACTGCTCTTGGTGCCCTTGCGCTCCAGCTGCGCGCAGAGGGCTACGAGCAGTACGTCGAATCCGTAGCCACCTTCAGTGTCCTGATGTTCGTCACGGCAGTTCTGACCGTGGTGACGTGGGTTCGTGACGGTCGACCACGCGCGAACTGACTGCGCGGCCGTGCCCCATCCGTGCCCGATCGACCGGGAACTCACGGGGAATTGCGGTCCCCCACAGGTCGTCAGCAAGATGAAGGCCCCGACCGATTTAGCTGGTCAGGGGCCTTCATCCTGCGCGGTGGGTGTGGGATTTGAACCCACGGTGACTCTCGCCACGACGGTTTTCAAGATTCACGGTGGGCTTTGCTGCACCGCGTAGCAGCGCCTTCTTTTCAGGGTGGGGGTCCTGGCGCGGCGTCACGGTGCCACACGGCGTGCTGGGGCCGCGGCCCGGTAAGGGCCCCCTCCAGGGTCCCTGAGCCCCGTGTCACCGCGTGGCCTCGCGTGTCTTACCAGGACCCCCACCCTGAAAGGCGCCACCCCATGCCCGCGACCCTCTGCGCTCAGGCACGCCCTGACTCTCACCAGCCTGGCGAGACCTGCCGCTACGCGGCAGACCTCCGCCCCGGCGACCAGGTCGCCGTCATCACCGGCATCTTCATGACCGTCTACAGCGCCTGCCCCGCCGACGGCCCGAACATGATCGACCTGCACTACGACGCCACCGGCCGACGACCGGCCCTGGCCACCCAAATCCACGCGCACACCCTCGCGTCCGTCATCCCCGCCGACGGCCTCACCACCCAGGAGCAGTACCACCAGGACCAGAGGCCCACCGTCGTGAAGCTCCTCAATCTCCCCGACTGCGTCTGCTCCTGGACCTACATCGACACCCCCTGCTGCGCCCGCCCGGCCTTCGCGGTCACCGGGTTCGACAAGGTCGAGCGGCTGGCGTGCCTGGAGCACGCCGGGCACGTCCTGGCCGAGGTCACCGGCCCCGACCAGGCCGCCAGCGTCATCGAGTACGAGGGCGAGTGACCATGGACGTCATCACCTGCGCGCCCTGCGACGGCGCCGCAACCTACCGCGCCCGTGCCGATCGCTGGTTCGTCTGCCCGGCCGGTCACGAACTCGCCTCCAGGGACGTCGACTTGGACGCCATGACCACCTGGGCGGTCGATGCCACCGGCTACGTCGTCTGTCCCTCCGAATCCCTCCAGGTCATCTCCGACGCCCTCACCGGCCTTGACGAGTCCGACTACAGCCACGACCCGGTCTACGCGGCCCGTAAGGCCCTTGATACGGCCTACAGCGCCTGTCCGGACTACATCACCGCATACGACTGCGGCCTCGCCTGACAGATGCTCATACTGCCCTCAGGGCCGGAGCCGTCGGAGGCTCCCTCCCCGGACCCCGGAGCGCGCCCAAGAGCCGCCCGCCGAGCTCTGACCCGGCAGGCGGCTCCGCCGTGCTGCGCCACCGGCCAGATCCGCATGAATGTCCGATGGAGAGCGCGCCGCGGCTGCTGGCCGGGCGCCCGGGGGCCGCAGAGCGCCGGTCTGGCCGCTGTGGTGTTCATCGTGGCTGTGGCCTGTGATTGTTCAACGCAATTGGGCGGTGTTGCTCATGCTTGGGGGTGATCCGGCGGCTCGTAGTGGACGGTTCAGGGGGTGAACTGCGCTTTTGCGTTGTGCAGTGGGTTGGTTGTGGGGCTGCTTTTTGTGCAGGTTGATTGGCGCGTGTTCAGCGCAGGCGTTGCCAGAGCAGGTCGTGGTCGGCGGGGGCGAGGCGGTGCAGGTGGAGTCGGTGGGCGAGGTGGTGGAGGAAGACGGTTTCGTGTGTGTGGGTGAGGGGGTGTGGGGGCAGCTGGTCGAGGGTTTTGGCGAGGGTGAGGGTTTCTGGGTAGGTGATCAGGTTCCGGCAGGTCAGGGTGGGGGAGGCCGGGGTGTGGGGGATATGGGGGTTGGCGTCGAGGAGTGTTTCGAGGCGTTGTCGCCAGCGTTGGTGCAGATGCTGGCGGTGGTCGTACCAGCGTGTGGTGATGGCCGTTGCCCAGCTCATGGAGGCCGGTGAGGCGCGGTGGGCGCGGCGGTGGGTGTGGATGATTTCGGGGGCTGGGCGGGTGTCGAGAGGCGCCGGGAGGCGGGGGTCACCGGCAGCTTGCTGGTGGCGGATGCAGATGATGAGGCGGGGACTGCCGGGGGCGGGGTGGGTCCATGCGGGAGGGGCTGCGGTGCGGCTGCGCGTGCGGTGCGCGGTGCAGGAGGTGCAGGCGGGCAGCGGCTGCAGGGCAGGGTCGAGTGCCTGCCAGCGGGCGTGGGCGCGGGGGTGGGGGCCGTCGGCAAGCGATGGTGGGGGCGGGTGCAGGCCGGGCAGGGCGTAGGCGAGGTGGGCCTGGGGGATCTGGGTGAAGCAGGACAGGCGGCGGACGGCCTCGTGGTTGAGGTGAAGTTCGGCTGTGGGCGGCTGCTGCTGGCTGCCGGTGACGGTGATGTGGTGGCCGTCCAGGAGCTGGGCGGTGGTGAGGTGGTAGGCGGCGGCGAGGCGGGCGAGGTAGGAGGCGGTGGTCTCGCCGGGCAGGGGCCTGACGCACAGTACTCCGGGCGGGCACGGCCATTGCGGCCGCGCTCGTGGGGGAGGCGGTGCAACGGCTGCCAGGACGGGGGATGCTGGAGGGGCGGTCACCGGGTGCTGGGCCGGGGCCGGCGGGCGGGGGAGCGGGGCCGGTAGTGCTCCTGGGCCGGGTGGTCCAGCGTGATGGAGTCCAGCAGCGTCTTGGTGAAGCGTTCGTGGCCGTCACTGATGGCTTCGATGGCGGCCTGGCGGATGAGGCGGGAGAGGCTGCCGATGCGTCCGGCGGTCCGCTCGTGCAGGTAGGGGGCCAGCCGCGGCAGGCTGCCCGGGCGGTGGTGGTGCAGGTCGAGTGCGTTTTCCAGGGCGGCGATCAGTTCGCGGAACGGCTCGCGTTCGCCGGTGCGGGCGGGCAGGGCCGCGCAGTCGATCAGTGAGGCCCGTCCGGCCAGCTGCGCCCCGCGAACTCCGCCTCCACCGCGTCCGGCCGCGGCAGGCCACGTACGCCGGACACGCCGTCGGGTAAGCCGGGCTGTGCACCGGCTGGATGACTGTCGGCGATCACGCACTCCACACAACGTCATGACGGCCGCGCCGCGCAGGCAAACCGGCCGGTAGCCCACGACTACGCTGCCTCCCGGGCACGTTGGAGAGGCAGGGGCCAGGATGCCGCCCGGTGGCGCCCATGTCAGTGCGGACTTCTGCACTGCCTTTCGGGTTCAGTGCCGCAACCCCTCCAGCAGCTCGGCCAGTTCCCGGACGGGCAGGCGTGACCACGCGGCGACGTCCTCCAGCGCCACCCCGGCGGCGACGGCCGCCGCCGCGGTCTCCAGCACCACCTGGTCGACCAGGTCGGCACTGCGGCTGAGGCGCTCCAGCAGGCTGCGGGCCACATCGGCGGTGGTCCCGCTGTGCCCGCCGCGCACCCCGGCCAGCTGCTCACAGGCCTCCTCGGTCAACTGCGTGATGCGCGAGCGCTGTTCGGCGGGCACGGCGGCCAGCCACCGGGTGCCCGAGCCGCCCGCCCGCGCCTCGGCCGCCAGGACACGCAGCCCGCCCGCCATCGTGGCAGGCTGCTGCTCCCGCTCCACGAACCACGGATCGTTCCGCCAGCCCTCAGGACTGCGCCCGCGGCGGGCGCGCACGACCGCGCCCGTCCAGCTGTGCAGCGGGCTCGGGCGATCGTGCGCGAGCAGAGGCCCCAGCCAGGCGCGGCCCACCCGCTCACCCACCTGCCGGCACAGCGCGTCGTCCGCGCGCCGCATCCTGGCGTGCATGGCGCCGCTCGCCTGCCAGGCCGCCTCTGCCGTCGCCGGCTCCAGCAGCATCTGCGCCACGGTCACCACCTCCGGGTAGATCGCCGCGTCCCGGCCCGTGATCCGCCACCACACAAACCGGGCCCCGGCGTCACCGCCCGCCAGCCGGTGCAGACGCCGCGGCCAGATCTCCTCCCGCTCCCAGTGCAGGGCCTCCTCCCACCAGTGGGCCACCACCGCATGCGCCAGCGCGAACACCGCCCGGCCCTCCACCCCGGCCCGCGCCGCGCGCCGCGCGACGCCCGGCCACCACCTCCGGCACCGGCCGCAGGTCCAGGTGTTCCAGCGGCTGGTCGGCGTCCGCGTCCATCAGTCACCGTCCGTGCCGCGGGCACACCCGCTGCCACCGCGGCAGATACCGCACCGCCCGCACCGCCTCGCCGGTGCGCCGCGCGGTGCACGGCCGGCAGGCGAACGCCGCGTCTCCCGCCACGGTGCCCGCCGTCCGCCACCGCGCCTGCGCCCGGTGGGCCTCGCGCCCGCTGCTGATCCTGGGATCGTCCACGGCCAGGGCGGGCAGCGCGCAGGCCAGCACCGCCGGCTCCACCGCGCACAGCCCGGCGAGCACATCCCGCCCGGCCGCGTTCAGGACAAGCTCCGCATCGCCCCGCACGCCGCCGCCGTCCTTGCGGGCGGGGGTGCCGCGGCGCGTCCACAGCCGCAGCACCCCCGAGACCGGCAGGCCGAAGCGGGCCGCAGCCCGGCCGATCAGCGACGTGGTCAGCTCACCCGCCAAAGGCACTGTCCGTAACGCTCCTGCGGCCACCGCTCCTCCTGCTCAGTGCCCCTGCCGTCCCTGCTCGGCGCAGGGCGTCAACGTCGGGGGCTGCGGCCTCATCATGTCCTGCCACACGCCATAGCCTGGATCGAAAAGATCGTCGTCTGCGCGGTCGGGGACCCGGCGCCGGGAAACTGGGAAGCTGGCGTGCTCGCCGGTGGACGTGCACGCAGGAGGACCGTTCCTCGTTCAGCCACTCCGCCCGCATCTAGGATGTGCCGGTGACCGATCCGATGGTGCTCATTGATGCCGAGGCGTTCCCGCTCACCGTACGCGTGGGACCGGAGCTGATGCTGATGCAGCCCGTCGCACGTGACGCGGTCACAGGACTCGACGCCGCCTACACCGAGGCCGCCCTGGACTTCACCACCGGCATTCAGGCCACGGGCACCACCATCGACGCTCGCTGGAAGGTCGCCCCCGACCACCAGCACGTGGTGCTCCAACTGCTGGGCCGCGCGCCCGTCCGCTTCGAGCTCGGAGTCCGCTACGCCCTGGACACCGACCGGGAACGGCAGATGTTCATCGACATCGCCGCCGACGCTGGCCGTGTCTCCCTGTGGATCTACCCCGACAAGGAAGACGTCGCCCGCGCAGCCGTCGCGCTGCAGAAGGGGGATGACCTCTTCGGACACCTGGGCGTCGGTGTCGAAAGCGACCTGCACTGCCGCACCCTGCACCGCCTCGGCCGCTCACCGCGCCTCTGACCGTCCTTGCCCCGAGTCCCTCACATCCGGCGTTGGGCTCACAGACTTTTCGGAGTCATCGCGAGAAGTTTCCGCACAGAATTTTTGCCGGAGTACCGAGGGCTGGAATCATCAACGTCGATTCCGTAGCGGCAAATTACCTGCACTGCAGAATATTTTGATCGAGCCGCGCATGTGTGAGTGAACTGGTTTCCAATTTCGTGGATTGCAGAGTCGAAAGATTGGGGTTCATTTGAATTGGGCGACTACGTCCGTCGAATCGTCCCGTCGATCGTGCGAAATCTATCCGAAAAAATCTGCGCTGCGGCAGTGGAAAAATTTCTGCTGCAGCGCCTAGAATGACTGTGCCGGTGAATCATTCATGATTCACCGGCACAGTCTCGGTTTCGCTTCACCTTCCGGGAGTCTGTGTCTGTGGAGACGTCTTCCAGACTTCCGGCATGGCCGAGACGGTCGCAGGGTCTGGTTCCACGGGCAAGGTGGTCCCGGGTTCTGCGGCCCCCTAGAGGCTGTTGATCAGCGGAAACGCGTGATCCTGCATCCATGTCCACGACTCGTGGAGATACGGGATCCCGTAGTGTCCGATCATCAGCACCCAGTACGTCATCTCCACCGCGTGCCGAAGCCTGCGGGGTCGACGTGGCGCCGGGTCCGGCGTGCCGGCCGGCTCCTCGACGGGGGGATCATCGTGCGTCTCGGCCGACTCGGAAATTTCTTCTTCGTCGGCCATGTGCGCGCCCTCTCTTTTGTTGTCGGCGTTTCCGCCTCGCGGCATGGAGTTTAGCGGTAAAGGCGTGACCGGTGCGGACGAGGCAAGATCCAATAAGGAATATGCGGCGTGGGCGGCGGTTTATCGGAGGTCGTTTTGTCCTCGCGCGTTCCTTTCTTGATGTGAAGTGCGCCACAGTGGGCGAGAGGGGCTGGAGTCAGGCGCCCCCAATTGAGTGCCCAGTGCACGAATTACCTGCCCGGGTGAATTCCGGCCAGAGAGCGAGGCCGTGGGAAGTCGGTGCGGGCACCCCTCGAAGAGCCCGCCTGCGGTGCGGCCCGCAGCACGGGCCCGCTCCACGTGCTGGCGCCCCAGACGCAGCAACCGGTGGGAGAGCGAGTCGCCGGCCCGGTGCGGATCGGGCTCACCGGCCAGGGCCGCCGCCTCCTGCCAGGACAGAGCCGGGTTACGGGCATAGGCCTCGGCGATGCGGCTCTCCCGCGGCGAGAGCCCGGCCATCACCTGCAGCACGCACGGGTCGCCGCTCACCTCCAGCGCGTCCAGCGCACGGGCCTCGACATCCGCCCCGGACACGAGCGTGTCCGCCAACGTTCCGACGAACTCCCCTCCATGAAAGCGGGGTTCGCTCAGCAGCCCCACCAGGCGATGGTTCAGCTGCCGTTCCCAGGTCCCGCGCCACTGCCGCACGGCGCTGCGCAGGCGCTTCTTGAAGTAGGTCACGGGCTCGTCGTCGGGACCGGGCGGCGTCCACCCCTCGTCCAGCAGCACCGTGGCAGCCGCCTCCCGCCACACGTCCGTGCGAGGCGTTCTGATCGTCTCCAGCCACTCGTCCGCACCCGTCGGACCGGAGAGGATCACGCGCGAGCGGGCGCTCTCCAGCTGCGCCCGCAGCACATCTGCGTGCGCCCGCGGAGCATCTGCGCGCTCCGCGCCCCCACGGCAGGAGTCCAGCAGCGCCAGGCTCTCCCACGCCGGATCGAGCCCGGAGGTGACCGACGCCAGCCAGGACGCCGCCGGCCCGACGGGAAAGGAAGGGGGCACGACGCCGTGGCCCAGAAACTGCACCACCACGACCGGGCCCGTCGACAGCTGCTCGCTGACGCGCCGCATCAGATCGCGGCGGTCGAGGGACACGCCTCCCATGTACAGCGGTTCCGGGACGACCGGTACTGTTGTGAACAGGGCGCGGGCCGCGGCCAGGGGAGTGCCCTGGTCGTCGACCGGCTGCACATACACGACCGGCGCACCGGTGCTACCGTCAGCCGAAGCCTCCGGCGGATCAGGGATGTTCATGCTCTCTCCATTGGAAAGTAGAGGTCTCACCCTCTAGCTGCGCCGGACAGCCTCCATCGGAAAAAACTTCTCCACCCACCCCCCTTGCCGCAGCACGCCCCACGACGCGCGCGCAGGGCGCACGCCCCCGAGCGCACCCCGCGCCCCTCGCGCACCGCTCAGCAGGCCGCCGAAGCGGACACCGATCTCACTCCGGCCGCGCTCACCGCTCAGCGGACACCGGCAGCGCACCTACGACCGCACACCAACGTTCTGCGTCCCCCCGGGGCCCGCCACCCTTGCGCGCACCTTCCGGTCCGAGCCGTAGGGTGCGCGCATGGCCCGTTCCTGGACGCGACTGCATGAACATCTCGGCGTGCCGCCCGGCCCGTTCACCTTCGACATGGTCAAGAAGGCTGCCGAGACTCACCTCGCCGAGTCCGACGACCTGGACTGGAAAGAACACCTGCCTCAGCTCCAGCAGATTGACGCGGAAGTTGCCAAGACTCTCCGCATGTTCGCTCGGAGTACTCCAGCTTGCCGGGCCGCCGCGGTCCAGGAAGGTCAGCAACTGCCCGAGCTTGTACTCAATACGCTCGTCGCGCGGCCAGTCGTGCACTACGAGTTCCGCACTGAAGATCGAGGCGAGGGCGTCCTCCACGCGCTGTCGTGCCTCCGCGACCGACGCGGACGAAGTGAGGAGCGGCTGGGGGCCTGTACGCAGCCGCTCGGTGTGCATGCCTGACCTGATGCCGACGGCGCGCAGAGCGCTGGCGAGCGCTTCGTGTGCCTGCCGGTGGAGCGGATTGAGATCGCGCAGAGCAGCCGCCGTCGCGGCAGCCAGCAGGCCTCGCTCTGACGGCATCGCTCCCATGCCGCAATCCCCCTTTGCCTGGCCGTCCGGGCGGGCGGACGTCGAGTCTGTCGCATCCGGCAAAGGGGTCCTGCTCGCCAGGGGACCGCAGGCCAGAGGGCGGGAGGATCCCCCGGCTTCATGCGCGCCTCCTCCCGCCTCACGGAACCTGCTCGAGCTCTCACCGCGTGCGGCGTCCCCGCCGCCCGCCCCGCACACGCCGGGCCAGCACCGCGCGCAGGCGCTCGTCGTGGCCGCCAGGCCGGTGCAGCGCCGGGCGGCCACGGGCGCGGTCGTAGCACTCATCCCCCGACCGGGCACGACAGGCGGGGCACGGCGTGGTGATCCAGCGACGCCGCGGTACCTTCTCCTGCAGCTCTCCCAGACGGCGGAAGTCGCTCACTTTCGCCCGCGCGGCGTTGATGAGCTCCTGCTGTGCCGGCGACGCCGTCTGCCCTTTGCGCACCGGGAGTTGACGAAGAGTGGCCAGCAGGACCCGTACATCACCGTAGTGCTCGCGATCCAGGGCGATCTGCAGCTGGGCAAGGGTCTGGGAGCGGGCCCGCGCCGGGTCACGGCCCTGCCGTGCGGGTGAGGCGCCCGCAGGCCGGTCGGGCGGCCTGCTCACGGGCTCGTCCGCACGGGCCCGCGCCAGCCGCATCCCACCGCGCTGGGCGTCGCGGCGGCTGTGCTCCGTCAGCCACTGCTGCGCCGCGTCCCGGGCCTGGGAAAGAGCGGGCTGGTGGTAGCCGCGCCGGGCCAGCACAGCGTCGCACTCGTCGAGCAGCAGCCGCATCTGGGTCAGATCCCGCGCGGCGCGCGCGGTCGCGATCTGAGCGGTCAGGCGCCGTATCTCCGGCGGCAGCTGCTTCCCCGTCGACGCTGCACGTGGGGGGCTGCTGAGGGCGGGGCGAGCGAGCGATCGACCCGGATCCAGGGCCGGGGTGGACAGTCCCGCAGCGGTGAAGGTGCAGCTGTGGATCGGATACCAGGAGGTGCCGTCGGCGGTCTGTGTGCCCAGCTCTACAAGCCGCCGGGTGCCGTCGCTGGTGCACCGCACCCGGTGCACGAAGTGCACCTGCTGCTGCACGTTCAGCGGCACCCGCAAGTTCTCCGCCAGCACCGCAGTGCGCGGATTACGCGCGAACGCAGTCCAGTCGGGAGGCGTCGCATCCGGCAGGTGGAAGGTGACCCCCGGGCCCTCGGAGACGGCGACGAGCGGGACCGCACCGCTCTGCTCGGGCAGTACGCACCGCGCGGTGCCGGTCGAACCGCGGGTGCGCAGCATGTCCTCGGCGCCGGCCCGCACATACAAGTGATCGGCGCTGGCCACGCCCCGCGCGCGGCGCCCGCACGCTTCACGATGCTCGTCGGTGTCGGCGTGGTGGGCGTAGTGACACACCCGGTCGACGTACAGCTTGGTGGTCAGCTGGCGGCCGCAGCCGCCGAGCCATGATCCGCACCAGAATGTGTGCCCGCGGTATCGGGCGCGGAAGGCGTCGAGTTCGATCGCCTCGACGGGCAGGACCAGCGGGTCGAGCGAGTCCGCTGCATCGAGCACCGCGGTCTGTATGAGCCGCCGATCGGGTAAGTCCGCGTGCACCATGTCGCCCCCTGCCGGGCGGTGCGAGAGCCGCCCATGGATCTCCATCCTGCCTCTCCCGGGGCGACGGAAAACCGCTGACATTGACGGGGCGCGAGTTGAGGTGCGCCGAAGGTTTGTGACCTGGGGTGCTGCGGGCTGAATCCCTGCGTGCGGGCTGGGCACAACCGGAGTGTCAGAGCGCTCTCACCGGTGCCGAGGCGGCTGCTCCCGGGCGCGTTCGGCGCGGGGTCGACGGGGGGAGCGGGCTTGGGCGGCATGACGGTGCCTCCATGGGCGTGGTGCGAATGGGAGCGCCGGCACGCGGGATGCGTGCGGCGCGGTGAGGTGATGGTGGCAGCGTCGGCACGGCCAGCGCGAGCCGTCTATGGCCCACCGCCCGAGGACGTACATGACGCGATCCGCGCGTGTGCACAGCTCAGCAGCCCATCACCGGACACCTGCTGGCCACCTTCCAACGGGGCCGCTGACGCGATGGAGGAGCCGCGCCCCACGGCCGTCGCCCCGGCGCGCGCCGCCGGATCCCCGCAGGGGGCGTTGCGTCGATCGACCCACCCCAGCTCTCGCATTGCGCGAGGATGGGCATCCTGTCCGCTAGGCCGTACTACCGAGAACTCACACGATGACCTCCAGCCCCACCACCCGCGAAGATCCCGCCGCACGCCTGGTCCTGCGCGCCGATCAGGAACGGGGCCTGGCCGACATCGTCCGCTACCTCCACCGCCCGGGCACCCGCGGGCACACCGTCCGCGCCTGCGGCACCGGCAAGACCCTCATGGCCCTGCGCGCCGCCGAACAGATGGGCACGCGGCACCTGGCGGTGGCCGTGCCCAACCTCGACCTTGTCGCCCAGTGGGCCGCAGCCGCCCGCGCCGACCACCGCCGCGAACCGATGATCACCGTCTCGTCGATGAACGCCGCCGCGCACCCGTCCCTGGCCGGAGCCAACATCGCCTCGACCAACGCGGGCGAATAGCTGGCCTTCTGGCTGAACAAGCACGAGACGGCGACGGTGTTCTTCACCTTCGACTCCCTGTCCAAGATCGAAGAATCCCAGCACTCCGCACTCTTCCCCGCGCCCGTGTTCGACCTGCTGGTCGTGGACGAGGCCCACGCCACCGCCGGCGCCTGGGGCAAGAACTGGACGGCGCTGCACGACAACGCACGGATCCCCGCCGCGCGCCGCCTCTACCTCACCGCCACCCCCTACGTGTGGGAGGCCCCCCGCCTGGCCGAGGCACCCACCACCCACGCGCAGCCCAAGCGCACCCCCTCCACCGCGCCCGCCTGGGACGACCCGGCCCTGCTGGCCACCATGGACCAGCCGAAAATCTTCGGCCCCCGCCTGCACACCTACACCCACGCCGACGCCATCGACGACGGCGTCCTGGCCGACTGCCAACTCTGGTGCCCACCGTCACCGACACCGACACCGACCCCGAGGACCGGCCCACCGCCCGCCGCACTACCGCCCTGCACCTGGCCGTCCTCAAAGCCATGCGCCAGCACGACCTGCGCCACGTGTTCGTCTACTTCCAGCAGATCGCTGACGCCTCCGACTTCGCCCGCCAGTTCACCCACACCCTGCGCACCCTCCCCGACGACCAACGCCCCGACTGGGCCAACGAACTGAACGTCGCCTCCATCAACGGCACCCATAGCCCCGCCCGACGCGCCGACATCCTCGCCCGCTTCACCGACGCCGAACGCGGCGTGCTGGCCAACGCCAAGGTCCTCGGCGAGGGCGTCGACCTCCCAGCCGTCGACGCCGTCGTCTTCGCCGACCGCACCGGCAGCGTCCGCCGCATCGTCCAGGCCCTGGGCCGCGCCCTGCGCAAGCCACTCACCCTGACCGCGAAGACAGCCAGCCTCGTCATCCCCGCCTACATCCCGCCCACCGCCGACCCCACCGATCTGCTCGGCACCCCCTACGAATCACTGTGGCTGGTCACCGCAGCTCTACGCCACCACGACCAGACCATTGCCGCCCGCGCCCCCCCCCGCGCCAAAAATCAGCACCCCGCCCGCGACTCCCACACCTACATCACCCGCCGCTTCCGCTTCGACCACACCCTCGACCTCACAGCCATCGCCCGCGCCCTGGACCTCATCGCCTGGCCCGCAGACGGCGCCGTCCTGTCCGCTCCCCGCCGCGCAGGCCTAGCCGCCGCCGTCCGCTACCAGGCCGAACACAGCCACCTGCGCGTCCCCGCCGACTACGAGGACGCCTTCGGCTTCCGCCTCGGTAGCTTCATCACCGGCCAGCGCACCGCCCACCGCGCCGGCGTCCTCGACGAGCCCTGGAGCGCCGAACTCGAAGCCCTCGGCATGAATCTGGGACGACCACGAAGCCGCCTGGCAGGGCCACCTGACCACCGTCGAGGACTATCACGCCGAGCACGGCCACCTCGCCATCCCCGCCCAGGCCCCCGGCGACCAATTCCTCGCCGCCCGTGAAGGCCGCCTCCCGCCTCACGCCCACCCGAGCGGGCGCGCTCACCTCCCTCGCCCCGGACTGGCAACTCCCGCACGGCCCCGACTGGCACCGCAAATACCACCTGCTGCGCGCCCACGTCGAAGCTGGCAACCACCCCAGCACCTTGACCCGTGACACCGTCATCCACGGGGTGAACGCAGGCAGCTGGCTGCGCCGCCAGTTCAGCATCTGGGCCCGACTCGCCCCCGGCCAGCGCGACATGCTCACCCGAATCGGCCTCACCCCCGACCGCATCACCCTGGACCAGGGAAGCGCGGGCAGGTCGCCCGCGACACGGCGGCGCACGTTCGCGCAGACCGCCGAAATCCTGAAGCTCTTCGTCGAGCGTTGGGAGCGCATACCCGGCGCCCGCGAGTGGATCGACGTCGACGGTGAGCGCATCATGATCGGCCCCTGGCTCGCCAAGACCCGCACCAAGTTGAACGCCGGTCAACTCCCGCACAGTCAAGCTGAGTTGCTGGAGCAGATCATCGCCGACTACAGCCTCGCCCCTAACTCTCCGACCCTGACTGAGCCCGAGAACCTGTCTTCACCCCAGCGCAAAGGACAGGAGAAGCAGAACTCGAATACTCCAAAGTTCTCAGCTCAAGGAAGCAGACAAATCGCAGGCATGATCAACGTCTAGCTATGTAAGACACATATGAAACTAGAGCCGCCCCAACTACGCCAAGATCAGATGTAATTGATCGAAGAGGAGAGTGCCCCCACGCTGCAGCCAGCAGCTTTTGAGGGGCCGCGCGGAGCGTGGACCCGGTGGGCGAGACCGCGGAGCGGGCGGAGCCCGTCAGCAACGCGGAGCGTTGCTGACTTGGCGTCACGGAGTGACGCCAACTCGCTGACGGAGTCAGCGAGTTGCTCCGGTGCGGAGCACCGGACCCGTCGCGTAGCGACGGCGCGTCGTGTCTGCGGAGCACCGAGGCGCCGGGCGTACTCGAACTCCAGGTACGCCGGGTCGTCGAGATCGACGTACGACTGGGGCGCTCCGTCGACGGTGAGC
>NZ_JBEYYU010000051.1:0-64219 GCF_040645755.1 Streptomyces sp. NPDC046716 | reverse complement strand
TTCGGCGCCCGGGCCCTCCAGGGCCTCTTCGGCGCGCTGCTCGCCCCGGCCCCCCGCGCCCCTGAAACGAGCTCCGCTCGTCCAGGGGAGGCTGCGCGAAGCGCATGCCTCAGGGGCGCGGGGAACTGCGCGACCAGCCCCCACCGGGCCGCAGACGGCGACGAGACCGAAAAAACGGGCGGCACCCGTGGGTGCCGCCCGTCGAAAACGTCCCGCTCGCCGGAGGCTAGTGCGCTGCCGACTCCCAGTCGGAACCCAGCCCCACCGAAACATCCAGCGGCGCGCGGAGCGCAACGGCTCCGGCCATCTCCCGCCGCACCAGCTGCTCCGCCACGGCGGCCTCCCCCGGCGCGATCTCCAGCACGATTTCGTCGTGCACCTGGAGCAGCATCCGGGTGGAGAGACCGGCCTCGGTGAGCGCCTTGTCGACGTTCAGCATCGCGATCTTCACGATGTCGGCGGCGGTGCCCTGGATCGGCGCGTTGAGCGCCATGCGCTCGGCCATCTCGCGGCGCTGCCGGTTGTCCGAGTTCAGGTCGGGCAGATAGCGGCGGCGCCCGAGCACGGTCTCCGTGTAGCCGGTGGCCCGCGCCTCGTCGACCACGCGCCGCAGATAGTCCCGGACCCCGCCGAACCGCTCGAAGTAGGTGTCCATCAGGGCACGCGCCTCGCCCGCCTCGATGTTCAGCTGCTGCGACAGGCCGAACGCGGAAAGGCCGTAGGCGAGGCCGTACGACATCGCCTTGATCTTGCGGCGCATCTCCGCGTCGACCGCCGACGGCTCCACGCCGAAGACCTGCGCGCCGACCGTGGTGTGCAGGTCCTCGCCGGAGGCGAACGCTTCGAGGAGCCCCTCGTCCTCGGAGAGGTGCGCCATGACGCGCAGCTCGATCTGGCTGTAGTCGGCGGTCATCAGCGTCTCGAAGCCCTCGCCCACCACGAACCCGCGGCGGATCGCGCGGCCCTCGTCGGTGCGCACCGGGATGTTCTGCAGGTTCGGGTCCGTCGACGACAGGCGGCCGGTCGCGGCGACCGTCTGGTTGAACGTGGTGTGGATGCGGCCGTCGGCGGCGATCGTCTTGATCAGGCCCTCGACGGTGACGCGCAGCTTGG
The DNA here is from genome assembly GCF_040645755.1 of Streptomyces sp. NPDC046716. NCBI lineage: Bacteria > Bacillati > Actinomycetota > Actinomycetes > Kitasatosporales > Streptomycetaceae > Streptomyces > Streptomyces sp. NPDC046716. Next base: position 63,106 of record NZ_JBEYYU010000051.1, on the reverse strand, counting down.
CCTGCTCCCGGTGGCGCAGCATGATCACGGGCAGTTCGTGGTCGGTCTGCGTGGCCAGCCAGGCGAGCGCGTCGGCGTCCGTGGTGTACCCGGTCTTGGTCTTCTTGGTCTTCGGCAGGTCCAGCTCGCCGAAGAAGACCTCCTGGAGCTGCTTGGGCGAGCCGAGGTTGAACTCGTGCCCGACCGAGGCGTGGGCCTCCTTCACCGCCTGCTGGACGGCGCCCGCGAACATCTGCTCCATGGCCTCCAGGTGGACGCGGTCGGCGGCGATGCCGTACCGCTCCAGGCGGGCGAGGAGCACGGAGGTGGGCAGCTCGATGTCGGTGAGCAGATCGGCGGCGCCGACCTCCTTCAGCCGCTCGCCGAACGCCTCGCCCAGGTCGAGGATGGCGCGGGCCTGCACCATGAGCGCGTCGGCCTCGGCCTGCTCGTCCTCCTCCGCGCCGAACGCGAGCTGCCCGTCGGCCGCGCCGGCCGGGGCCAGCTCGCGGCCCAGGTACTCCAGGGACAGCGCGTCGAGCGCGAAGGAGCGGCGGCCCGGCTTGACCAGGTACGCGGCGAGCGCCGTGTCCATGGTGATGCCGTCCACGGTCCAGCCGTGCTCGGCGAAGACCCGCATCACGCTCTTGGCGTTGTGCAGCACCTTCGGCTTCGCCGCGTCGGCGAGCCAGGCCGCGAACGCCTTCTCGTCGGCCTCGTCCAGCGAGGCCGGGTCGAACCAGGCGGCCTCGCCGTCGGCGGCGGCGAGCGCGACCTCGGTGACCGAGCCGGTGCCGAGCGACCAGGTGTCGACGGAGGCGAGCCCGAGCACGGCCGTGGCGTGCTCGGCGAGCCACGGCGCGACCTCGCCGGTGGCCAGCACGGTGCCGTCCAGCTCGACGCCCGGCTCGGCCGGGGCCTCCTCGGCCTCGGCGGCGCCCGGGTCGACGGCGAACAGGCGCTCGCGCAGCGACGGGTTCCGGATCTCCAGGGTGTCCAGGATCATCGCGATCGACGTACGGTCGTACGCCGCGCGCTCCAGGTCGGCGACGGTGCCCGGCAGCTCGACGTCGCGGACCATCTCGGTGAGGCGGCGGTTCAGCTTCACGGCCTCGATGTGGTCCCGGAAGTTCTGCCCCGCCTTGCCCTTGACCTCCTCGGCGCGCTCGACCAGCTCCGCGAACGAACCGAACTGGTTGATCCACTTCGCCGCCGTCTTCTCACCGACGCCGGGGATGCCCGGCAGGTTGTCCGACGGGTCGCCGCGCAGCGCCGCGAAGTCCGGGTACTGGGACGGGGTGAGGCCGTACTTCTCCTCGACCTTCTCCGGCGTGAACCGGGTCAGCTCGGAGACGCCCTTCGTCGGGTACAGCACCGTCACGTTCTCCGTGACGAGCTGGAAGGAGTCGCGGTCGCCGGTGACGATGAGGACCTCGAAGCCCGCCGCCTCGGCCTGCGTGGCGAGCGTGGCGATGACGTCGTCGGCCTCGAAGCCGTCGACGGCGAAGCGCGGGGTGTGCATCGCGTCGAGCAGCTCGCCGATCAGCTCGACCTGGCCCTTGAACTCGTCCGGGGTCTTCGACCGGTTCGCCTTGTACTCGGTGAACTCCTCGGACCGCCACGTCTTGCGGGACACGTCGAACGCCACCGCGAAGTGGGTGGGCGCCTCGTCACGCAGGGTGTTCGCCAGCATCGACGCGAAACCGTAGATCGCGTTGGTCGGCTGGCCGGAGGCCGTCGTGAAGTTCTCCGCGGGCAGCGCGAAGAACGCGCGGTACGCCAGCGAATGCCCGTCCATGAGCATCAGCCGGGGGCGCCCACCGGCACCGCTGTCCGCCGCCTTCGTCGCGGGAGCCGCCGTCTTCTTCGCCGTCTTCACTGCTTTTTCTGCCACGTCCCCGATCCTGCCAGACCCCACTGACACTCCGGTCCACCCCGACCGGGCGGCGGCGCTGTCGGACCTCCGTGCGAGGATCGGAGAGGTAGCTCACAGCACACCCGCACGACCTCGCAGGACCGCTCGAAGGGGAGCCCGACATGGCCGGCAAGCCGCCCGCATCCGATCCGGTTCAGGACGCGCCGCAGGTCGTGGCGCCGCAGCACCACGCGGCCGGCCTGCCCGCCGTCAAGCACACGCTGAAGATGGCGCGCGAGCAGATGGGCGTGAAGCGCACCGCCCTCACCCTGCTGCGCGTCAATCAGAAGGACGGCTTCGACTGCCCGGGCTGCGCCTGGCCCGAGCCGGAGCACCGGCACGCGGCGGAGTTCTGTGAGAACGGGGCGAAGGCGGTCGCCGAGGAGGCCACGCTGCGCCGCGTGACCCCGGAGTTCTTCGCCGCGCACCCGGTGGCGGACCTGGCGACGCGCTCGGGGTACTGGCTGGGCCAGCAGGGCCGCCTCACCCACCCCATGTACCTGGCGGAGGGCGCGACCCACTACGAGCCGCTGACCTGGGAGCGGGCCTTCGACATCATCGGCGAGGAGCTGACCGCGCTCGCCTCCCCCGACGAGGCGGTGTTCTACACGTCGGGGCGCACGAGCAACGAGGCGGCGTTCCTCTACCAGCTGTTCGCCCGCGAGTTCGGCACGAACAACCTGCCCGACTGTTCGAACATGTGCCACGAGTCGTCCGGCTCGGCGCTCACCGAGACCATCGGCATCGGCAAGGGCAGCGTCCTCCTCGAAGACCTCTACAAGGCGGACCTGATCATCGTCGCCGGGCAGAACCCGGGGACGAACCACCCGCGCATGCTCTCCGCCCTGGAGAAGGCCAAGGCGGGCGGCGCGAAGATCATCTCCGTGAACCCGCTGCCGGAGGCGGGCCTGGAGAAGTTCAAGAACCCGCAGACGCCGAAGGGCCTCACCAAGGGCGCCACGCTCACCGACCTGTTCCTCCAGATCCGGCTCGGCGGCGACCAGGCCCTCTTCCGCCTCCTGAACAAGCTGGTCCTCGGCACCGAGGGCGCCACCGACGAGGCGTTCATCGCCGAGCACACCCACGGCTTCGAGGCGTTCGCCGAGACCGCCCGCGCCGCCGACTGGGACGAGACGCTGAAGGCGACCGGCCTGTCCCGCGCCGACATCGAGCGCACCCTGGAGATGGTCCTCGCCTCCAAGCGGACCGTCGTGTGCTGGGCGATGGGCCTGACCCAGCACAAGCACTCCGTGCCGACCATCCGCGAGGTGGTCAACTTCCTGCTGCTGCGCGGCAACATCGGCCGCCCGGGCGCGGGCGTCTGCCCGGTCCGCGGCCACAGCAACGTGCAGGGCGACCGCACCATGGGCATCTTCGAGCGCCCCGCGCCCGCCTTCCTCGACGCCCTGGAGAAGGAGTTCGGCTTCGCTCCCCCGCGCGAGCACGGCTTCGACGTCGTCCGGGCCATCCGCGCGCTGCGCGACGGCGACGCGAAGGTCTTCTTCGCGATGGGCGGCAACTTCGTCTCCGCGTCCCCCGACACCGACGTCACGGAGGCGGCCATGCGCCGCGCCCGCCTGACCGTCCACGTCTCGACGAAGCTGAACCGCTCGCACACCGTCACCGGCGCCCGCGCCCTGATCCTGCCCACCCTCGGCCGCACCGAGCGCGACCTGCAGGGCGGTGGCGAGCAGTTCGTCACCGTCGAGGACTCCATGGGCATGGTGCACGCCTCGCGCGGCCGCCTGGAGCCCGCGAGCCGCCACCTGCTGTCCGAGCCCGCCATCGTGACCCGGCTGGCCCGCCGCGTGCTGCCCGACTCGGCGCTGCCCTGGGCGGAGTTCGAGAAGGACTACGCGACGATCCGCGACCGCATCGCCCAGGTGATCCCGGGCTTCGACGACTTCAACGCACGGGTGGCCGACCCGGCCGGTTTCGCGCTCCCGCACGCCCCGCGCGACGAGCGCCGCTTCCCCACCGCCACCGGCAAGGCCAACTTCACGGCCGCGCCCGTCGAGTACCCGAAGCTCCCCGAGGGCCGGCTGCTGCTCCAGACGCTGCGCTCGCACGACCAGTACAACACCACGATCTACGGCCTGGACGACCGCTACCGCGGGATCAAGAACGGCCGCCGGGTGGTCCTGGTCAACGCCGAGGACGCCAAGGACCTCGACCTCGCCGACGGCGCCTACGTCGACCTGGTCGGCGAGTGGAGCGACGGCGTGGAGCGGCGCGCCCCGGGCTTCCGCGTCGTGCACTACCCGACGGCCCGCGGCTGCGCGGCCGCGTACTACCCGGAGACCAATGTCCTGGTGCCGCTCGACGCCACCGCGGACACCAGCAACACCCCCGCGAGCAAGTCCGTCGTGGTGCGCCTGGAACAATCCGGCACCGACTGAGCGTTCGCTCAGCCAAGGACACGCAGGCACGACGGACGGAGCAGGGCCCCATGGGCGAGCAGCACCAGGTGAAGTTCCCGCAAGAGGTCCTCGACGAGTACGCGGACTACGGCATCGACCTGCCGGCCCTGTTCTCCGCCGGACATCTCGGCACCCGGATGGGCATCGAGATCAAGGAGGCGGCCGCGGACCGCGTCGTCGGCACCATGCCCGTCGAGGGCAACACCCAGCCCTACGGCCTGCTGCACGGCGGCGCCTCCGCCGTCCTCGCCGAGACCCTCGGCTCGGTCGGCGCGATGCTGCACGGCGGCATCGGCCGCCTCGCCGTCGGCGTCGACCTGAACTGCACGCACCACCGCAGCGCCCGCGCCGGTTTCGTCACCGGCGTGGCCACGCCCGTGCACCGCGGCCGCACCACCGCCACGTACGACATCGTGATCACCGACGAGCAGGACAGGCGGGTCTGCTCGGCACGCCTGACCTGCCTGCTCAAGGAGGCCCCTAAGGCCGACCCGGCGCCACCGGCAGCGTGAGCGAGCCGGCCCCGGCGCGCACGGTCATCTCCGTGCCCGCCGGGTGGCGGAGCGTGTAGTCGTGATCGGTCGAGATCAGGACCACGCCCAGCCGGTGCCCGGCCTTGAAGACGTAGTCCTCCGGCTGCAGGTCCCACCGCAGCCGGTACTCCTTGCCCTCCACGACCGTGGACTGGCGCGCGTCCGAGTTCCGGTTGCGCGCGTCCAGCCAGCCCCTCGTCACGATCTTGTGGTCGGCGGTCTCGGTGGCGTGTTTCGCGCGGTACGCGCAGCCCGTCTCGCCGGGCAGCCCCGGCACCCCCTCGCCGTAGCAGACCTGCCGCGAGGTGTCGGTGACGGTGCCGGCGGTGGCGCGGGTGTCACGGCCGTAGTCGACGAGGAGCGCGGTCACGTACGGCGAGGTGCCGGACAGCGAGGCGCGGATGTCGATCTCCGGCACCCCGTTGAGCCGGACGTCCCGGTCCAGGGCGCCCGTCGTGAACGCGAGCCGGTTCGGGTTCGCCATGTCGGGTGACGTCACGAGCTGTTCGGCGGGGACGGTGCGGCCCGCGTCGGTCAGCGACCGCACGGCCGACGGGCCCGCGGTCCTGCCGAGCGTGCCGTCCGCGCGCAGCCGCAGCACCGTGTCGCGGGTACCCGGCGCCGGCCAGTCCGACTGCTGCCGCCAGCTGAAGTCGGCCTGCTCGACATCGACCCGCGGCTCGCCCAGGACGCCGTTGTCGATGCCGTAGAGCCAGTGGTCGAACCAGTGGTGGACCTGGCCGAGCCATTCCTCCATGCGCAGCGGCATCGGGTTGGCGTGTCCGGCCTGGTGCAGCCAGAGCTTGCGCGGCACGTGGTTCTTCTTCAGCGCCTCCCACAGCGCGCCCGCGTTCTTGGTCTTCACGTTCCAGTCGTTGAGCCCGTGCACGACGAAGACGCCCGCCCTGATCCTGCCGACGTCCTTGATGTAGTCGCGTTCGTCCCAGTACGCCGACCGGTCGCCCGTCACCCGGTCCTGGTCGCGCTCCAGCGCGTCGAGCACCGGCTCGCAGATCTCCCGGTCGGCGCGCGAGTACACGTAGCGGGCGAGCACGTCGGTGTCCTCGCCCTGGTAGGTGCCGGGCGCCACGACACCGCCGTTCGCCCGGTAGTAGTCGTACCAGGACGAGATCCCGGAGATCGGCACGATCGCCTTCAGGCCCTTGACTCCGGTCGTCGCGACGGCCGTCGGCAGCGTGCCGTTGTAGGAGATGCCCATCATGGCGGCGTTCCCGGTCGACCAGTCCGCTCGGACCTCCCGGCCCTCGGGATCCCAGCCCTTGGCGCGGCCGCCCAGCCAGTCGACGGCGGCCTTCGCGCCCAGCGTCTCGTTGCGGCCTCCGGAGGTCGGGCAGCCGGTGGAGCCGCCCGTACCGAGACTGTCGACCTGCGCGACCGCATAGCCGCGCGGCAGGAAGTAGTTGTCGTAGTAGCCGGAGTACGCGACCGCCGGGCCGGTCAACCCCGGCCTGCCCGCGACGCGTCGGGCCGCCGCCCCGGCCACCGGCAGGCCGTCCTCGTCGAGGTCCACCTCGTGGTTGGGGACATCGTTGCCACCGGCCCAGTACGGACTCGCCTCGATGATCGTGGCGACCTTCAGACCGGCCGTGCCGGTCTCCTTCGGCCGCAGGATCCGCATCCTGACGGTGTCCCGCCTGCCGTCACCGTCGCTGTCGACCTCCGTCCGGACGTCGACCTCCTGATAGACGGCGTCGGCCCGGGAGAAGACGGGTCGCGTCTCCTGCCCGGAGATACTCAACTCCGCCCTGCCGGGAGCCTCTTGCGCGGCATGCGCGGCCGGCGCCGCCACGGCCAGGACCAGCGCGCCCGCCAGAACGAGCGCCGGAACGCCGCGCGGACCGCGTCTGCGGGTGGTACGTGCGGATCTCACCATCGTGCCTCCTGGGCGCGGTAAGGGAGTTCACTCACGGGACGCCTGTCATTCCACCGCGCCGCCCACCGGCCCGCCAGTGGGCCCGACCCGCCCACCGGCACCCACGTCCCGATCCGCACCGACATGGGCGGAACCGGGTACTCCGGCCTATCTTCCGGACATGACCGGCATCGGGCCCGTGGAACCGTACGACCCCGACGACGCGCCCCGCCCCCGGACACCGCCGCCGCCCGCCGCCACCGACACCCTCGGTAGCGACTCCCCGCGCCTGTCCGACCGCTGGACCGCGCTGCCGCCGCGCCGCCGCCGGCTCCTCGCCCTCGGCGCCGCCGGCCTCACCGCCGCCCTCGCCACCACCGCCCTGCTGCTGCCCTCGAGCCCCGACGCCCCCGCCCTCGATCCCTGGCCCGCCCAGGTGACCCATCTGCGGTACGACGGCCCGGCCGGCCCCGGCGGCACCTTCGCGTTCACCGTCCGCGTCGACCGGGGCAGTGCTGTGACGATCAGTCATATACAGCCCGGAACAGCACAGTTGACGACTCACGTCACTCCAGGAACACCCTTCACGACAGCCCCCGGAGCACCCCGCGCCCTCCGCGTGCGCATCGGCGTACGCGGCTGCGCCGCACTCCCCCACGCCCTCGACATGACCTACCTCGACATCACCCTGCACAACCGCCGCGGCCGCCAACGCCACAGCTACCTCTTCGTCGACCGCTATCCGCACGCCCTCCTCGACCACGTTCACACCATCTGCCGCGCCCGGCGGGCGCCGCCCGGCCCCATTACGCCCGCATGACGAACTCACACAGCGGTAACAGCCAGTTACCTCTGCCGCAACGAAGCAATGCGAAGGTCACGCGCCGCCACCACACCCGGCGCGCCCCCACCCCGACGGACACAACCACCCGAACCACCCACCACCCACCCGACCAAGATCACCTCAAGTCCCATGGAAGAACTGGGCGTTCTCACCAAGCGATCTTTTCCGCCACCGTCACATCCACCCCAATCGCCCACACCGCACCCCGCCGAATCCGCCCCGGCATAACAAGAGCGTCACAGCCTCTCCCGCATCCACGCTGCACTCCCCCACCTGCGCTTATAGTCACGGCCAGTCACCGCGCCGCCGGGCGCGTCACTTGCACGGCCCTGTACCACCCCGTACGGCCCGGCGAGACACACGGCCCCCGACCAAAGGGCCGCGCCAGGGAGAGGATTGATCGTGCGACACCGTTCACAGCTCATACTCACCGCAGTGCTCACGACCGGAGCACTCACGCTCACCGCCTGCGGATCGCGCGACGACAGCGGCGACAAGTCCGGCGACAAGAGCAACACCACCGTCGTCATCGGCGTGGACGCCCCCCTCAGCGGCGACCTGTCGGCCATCGGCATCGGCATCAAGAACTCCGTCGACCTGGCCGCCAAGACCGCCAACAAGAACAAGGAAGTCCCGGGCGTCACCTTCCAGATCAAGGCGCTCGACGACGTCGCGAACCCCTCCACCGGTGGCCAGAACGCCACCACCCTCGTCGGCAACAAGGACGTCCTCGGCGTCGTCGGCCCGCTGAACTCCAGCGTCGCCCAGTCGATGCAGAAGACCTTCAACTCCGCCAACCTGGTGGAGATCTCGCCCGCGAACACGGCCCCCGAGCTGACCCAGGGCGCCAACTACCTGAAGTCGAAGTCCCGCCAGTTCAAGTCGTACTTCCGCACCGCCACCACCGACGCCCTCCAGGGCCCGTACGCCGCGCAGTACGCGTACAACACCCTGAAGCTCAAGACGGTCTACTCCGTCGACGACAAGAAGACCTACGGCGCCGGTCTGGCCCGCACCTTCCGCACGGAGTTCGCCAAGCTCGGCGGCAAGGTCGTCGCCACCGACCACATCAACCCCGACGACCGCGACTTCGGCGCCATCGCCACCAAGATCAAGAACTCCAAGGCCGACTTCGTCTACTACGGCGGCGAATACCCGGCCGGCGCCCCGCTCTCCAAGCAGATCAAGGACGCCGGAGCCAAGATCCCGGTCATCGGCGGCGACGCCCTCCAGAGCGCCGACTACGTCAAGCTCGCCGGCAAGAACGCCGAAGGCGACTTCGCCACCTCCGTCGGCGCCCCGCCCGAGCAGCTCGACACCGCCAAGAAGTTCATCGCCGACTACAAGGCCGGCGGCTACAGCGAGCCCTACGAGACCTACGGCGCCCTCTCCTACGACGCCGCCTGGGCCATCATCCAGGCCGTCAAGACCGTCGTGAACGCCAACGACGGCAAGGTGCCCGCCGACGCCCGCGCCAAGATCGTCGAGGCCACCCAGAAGGTCTCCTTCAACGGCGTCACCGGCCAGGTCGCCTTCGACGAGTACGGCGACACCACCAACCGCACCCTGACCGTCTACCAGGTCAAGGACGGCAAGCACACCCCGGTCAAGACCGGCGAGCTGGAGAAGTAACCCACCGCGACACCCCGCGGTAACCCTCTCCGGGATCCCACCGCACCAGCCCACGGCGCGGGGGGCACACAACAGCCCCCCGCGCCCTCGCACTTGAGACAACCTCGGAGGCCCAGCGGTGCACGATCTGCCGCAGCAGCTGGTCAACGGCCTGATCCTCGGAGCCCTGTACGGCCTCATAGCCGTCGGCTACACCATGGTCTACGGCATCATCCAGCTCATCAACTTCGCCCACGGCGAGATCTACATGATCGGCGGCTTCGGCGCCCTCACCATGTATCTCTGGCTCCCGGGCGGCACATCCCTCGCCCTCGCCATGCCCCTCATGCTCCTCATGGGCATCGCCTGCTCCGTCGCCGTCGCCGTCGGCGCCGAACGCTTCGCCTACCGCCCCCTGCGCAACGCCCCACGCCTCGCACCGCTCATCACCGCGATCGGCCTCTCCATCGCACTGCAGCAGGTCGTCTGGGCCTTCTACCCCGACGCCAAGGCCGACCGGCCCTTCCCCCAGTTCTCCGGCGGACCCATCGACCTCGGCGCCTTCACCATCCAGCGCGGCGACCTCTTCCTCATCATCGCCGCCCCCGTGTGCATGGGCTTCCTCGCCTACTTCGTCGCCCGCACCCGCACCGGACGCGCCATGCAGGCCACCTCCCAGGACCCGGACACCGCCCAGCTCATGGGCATCAACACCGACCGGATCGTGGTCACCGCCTTCGCCATCGGCGGCGCCTTCGCCGCCGTCGCCGCCATGGCCTACGGCCTCAAGTACGGCCAGGTCGGCTTCAAAATGGGCTTCATCGCGGGCCTCAAGGCCTTCACCGCGGCCGTCCTCGGCGGCATCGGCAACATCTACGGCGCCATGATCGGCGGCCTCGCCCTCGGCCTCGCCGAAGCCCTCGCCACCGCCTACATCCAGGACATCCCCGGCATGGAACTCCTCGGCGGCGGAGCCTGGAAAGACGTCTGGGCCTTCGTCCTCCTCATCCTCGTGCTCCTGCTGCGCCCCCAGGGCCTGCTCGGTGAGCGCGTCGCGGACAGGGCGTGATCACGATGACCGACACCACGACCACCACGGACACCGCGGCCAAGACGGCCCCGCACAGCGCCCTCGTACCGCTGCCCGAGAACGCCGCCCGCTACGGCACCATCGGCGGCGCCGTCCTCACCGCCGCCGCCACCTTCATGGCCTGGACCTGGACCGCCGAATTCCCCGGCGACCTCACCGTCACCGGCTACCCCGGCGGCCTCCAGGTCCTCACCCTCGTCGGCGCCCTCATCACCCTCCTGCTCGGCCTCTCCGCCCTCGGCATCCGCGGCCTGCGCTGGCTCACCCCCGGCGGCACCACCGCCCCCACCCTCCTCTTCGCCCTCGGCACCCTCGGCACCACCGGCTACACCATGGGCGCCATCAGCTACCGGCTCGGCGGCGTCGTCAACCTCGAACCCGGAGCCTGGGTCGCCGGCATCGCCGCACTCCTCACCGCCGTCTGCACCCTCGGCCTCCCCGCCGACCAGCCCGACCCCGACGCCACCAGCGCCTGGGACCGGTTCCGCAACACCCTCAAGGCACCCCCGGCACGCCCCGCCACGATCACCCTGCCCTCCTGGGCCGAGATCCTGGTCATCGCCGTCGCCTTCGGCATCGCCCTCTACGTCTTCACGTACGGCATCGACACCGAATACGTCGAACTCTTCACCGGCTTCCTCATCCTGGTCCTCTTCGGCGGCGTCGCCCTGACCAAGACCGGACTGCCCGCGCGCCTCACCGCGCTCACCGCCAAACACCGCACCATCGCGCTCACCGCGGCCTTCGTCGCCGCCGCCGCGTTCCCCTTCACCCAGACCAACGACACGTACACCAACGTCGCCGCGAACATCCTGGTCTTCGCGACCGTCGCGCTCGGCCTCAACGTCGTCGTCGGCCTCGCCGGACTCCTCGACCTCGGCTACGTCGCCTTCCTCGGCGTCGGCGCCTACGCCGCGGCCCTCGTCTCCGGCTCCCCGGACTCCACCATCGGCGTCCACTTCCCCTTCTGGGCCGCCGTCCTCACCGGCGCCGCCGCCTCGCTCGTCTTCGGCATCGTCATCGGCGCCCCGACCCTGCGACTGCGCGGCGACTACCTCGCCATCGTCACCCTCGGCTTCGGTGAGATCTTCCGCATCACCATGAACAACCTCGACGGCGACAGCGGACCCGACATCACCAACGGGCCCAACGGCATCCCGAACATCCCCGACCTCGAGATCTTCGGGTTCAACCTCGGCGAGACCCACACCGTCCTCGGCGTCGACCTCGGCCGGTTCGCCAACTACTACCTCCTGATGCTCGTCTTCACGATCATCGTCGTCACCGTCTTCCGCCGCGCCGGCACCTCCCGCATCGGCCGCGCCTGGGTCGCCATCCGCGAGGACGAGACCGCCGCCCAGGCCATGGGCATCAACACCTTCCGCCTCAAGCTCCTCGCCTTCGCCCTCGGCGCCTCCCTCGCCGGCATGGCAGGCACCGTCCAGGCCCACGTCCAGTACTCCGTCACCCCCGACCAGTACAAGTTCGTGGAGAACGCGCCGCCCAACTCCGCCTTCCTCCTCGCCGCCGTCATCCTCGGCGGCATGGGCACGGTCAGCGGACCCCTCGTCGGCGCCGCGCTGCTCTACCTCATCCCGGCCAAGCTCCAGTTCATCGGCGAGTACCAGCTCCTGCTCTTCGGCGTCGCCCTCATCCTGCTGATGCGCTTCCGCCCCGAAGGCCTCATCGCCGACCGCCGCAAGCAGCTCGAATTCCACGAGACCGACCAACTCGACGTGCCAGAGCAACGATTGCCCGACGAACCGGCCGTCACAAAGGCTGGGGCGTGACCACCATGACCACACCCACGACCACCACGACCACGCAGACGGTCCTCGAAGCCACCGGCGTCACCATGCGCTTCGGCGGCCTCACCGCCGTCCGCGACGTCAACCTCACCGTCGGCGAAGGCGAGATCGTCGGCCTCATCGGCCCCAACGGCGCAGGCAAGACCACCTTCTTCAACTGCCTCACCGGCCTCTACGTCCCCACCGAGGGCAAGGTCTCCTACAAGGGCACCGTCCTGCCGCCCCAGCCCCACCTCGTCACCCAGGCAGGCATCGCCCGCACCTTCCAGAACATCCGCCTCTTCGCCAACATGACCGTCCTGGAGAACGTCCTCGTCGGACGCCACACCCGGACCAAGGAGGGCCTGTGGTCCGCGCTCCTGCGCGGCCCCGGCTTCAAGAAGGCGGAACGGGCCTCCGAGGAACGCGCCATGGAACTCCTGGAGTTCACCGGCCTCGCCAAGAAGCGCGACCACCTCGCCCGCAACCTCCCCTACGGAGAACAGCGCAAGCTGGAGATCGCCCGCGCCCTCGCCAGCGACCCCGGACTCCTCCTCCTCGACGAGCCCACCGCCGGCATGAACCCCCAGGAGACGCGCGCCACCGAAGAACTGGTCTTCGCCATCCGCGACCAGGGCATCGCCGTCCTCGTCATCGAGCACGACATGCGCTTCATCTTCAACCTCTGCGACCGCGTCTCCGTCCTCGTCCAGGGCGAAAAACTCATCGAGGGCACCAGCGACGTCGTCCAGGGCGACGAACGCGTCATCGCCGCCTACCTCGGCACCCCCTTCGAAGGCGCCCCCGAGGACTCCGCCATCGAAGAAGTACAAGCAGCCGAAGCCGCAGACGCAGCAGACGCAGCCGAAGGGAACGACCAGTGACCGCACTTCTGGAGGTCGAGGACCTCAAGGTCGCCTACGGCAAGATCCAGGCCGTCAAGGGCATCTCCTTCACCGTGGAGGAAGGCCAGGTCGTCACCCTGATCGGCACCAACGGCGCCGGCAAGACCACCACCCTGCGCACCCTCTCCGGCCTGCTCAAGCCCCTCAGCGGCAAAATAACCTTCGCCGGAACCCCCCTCAACACGGTCCCGGCCCACAAGATCGTCTCCATGGGCCTCGCCCACTCCCCCGAAGGCCGCCGGATCTTCCCCCGCCTCACCATCGCGGAGAACCTCCAGCTCGGCGCGTTCCTCCGCAAGGACACCGCGGGCGTCCAGAAGGACATCCAGCGCGCCTACGACCTCTTCCCCATCCTCGGGGAACGCCGCAAGCAGGCCGCCGGCACCCTCTCCGGCGGCGAACAGCAGATGCTCGCCATGGGCCGGGCCCTCATGTCCCAGCCCAAACTGCTCATGCTCGACGAGCCCTCCATGGGCCTCTCCCCGATCATGATGCAGAAGATCATGTCCACCATCGCCGAGCTGAAGGCCCAGGGCACGACCATCCTCCTGGTCGAACAGAACGCCCAGGCCGCCCTCTCTCTCGCCGACCAGGGCCACGTCATGGAGATCGGCTCCATCGTCCTGTCCGGCACCGGCCAGGAACTCCTCCACGACGAGTCCGTCCGCAAGGCGTACCTCGGCGAGGACTGAGCCGTACACGCCTGTACGTGAATGAGGCCCGCGCCCCTTCCCGGGGCGCGGGCCTCATTCGTGTACCGGGGGGCTCTGGATCAGCCCTTGGCCGCCTTCTTCTCCGCGGCGTCCTCGATGACCGCCTCGGCCACCTGCTGCATCGAAAGGCGACGGTCCATCGACGTCTTCTGGATCCAGCGGAACGCCGCCGGCTCCGTCAGCCCGTACTCCGTCTGAAGCACCGACTTCGCCCGGTCCACCAGCTTCCGCGTCTCCAGCCGCTGCGTGAGGTCGGCGACCTCCTTCTCCAGCGTCTTCAGCTCCGTGAACCGCGAGACGGCCATCTCGATCGCCGGAACGACGTCACTCTTGCTGAACGGCTTCACCAGGTACGCCATCGCACCGGCGTCCCTTGCCCGCTCCACGAGATCGCGCTGCGAGAACGCCGTCAGCATCAGCACCGGCGCGATCGACTCACCGGCGATCTTCTCCGCCGCGCTGATGCCGTCCATCTTCGGCATCTTCACGTCGAGGATCACCAGGTCGGGCTTGTGTTCACGGGCCAGCTCGACGGCCTGCTCGCCATCGCCGGCCTCGCCGACGACGGTGTAGCCCTCTTCCTCAAGCATCTCCTTGAGGTCGAGGCGGATCAGGGCCTCGTCCTCGGCGATGACGACACGGGTCGTCAGCGGCGGGACGTGCGACTTGTCGTCGTCGGCGGCGTCAGCGGGCTGGGTCGACTCGGGGCCGGTCACGGGGGCGCTCCTTGGGTGAGCAGGGCGGGGGTACTGCTCCCAAGAGCGTACCTAGCTGCGGTAAGGTAGTGCGCCGGGGGGTGTCCATTCCCCTTACTTTCTAAGGCCCCAGTACTCCAACTGGTTAGAGAGGCCGCTCTCAAACAGCGGACAGTGTGGGTTCGAATCCCACCTGGGGCACTTTTCCTTGGTTTCCAAGGTCGCCACCGGAAGCGGATGCTCACGTTCTCGTGAACATCCGCTTTTTGCTGCGTGGCGTCACGATCAGTCACGCAGTGTGTTCACGTGAACTACCACAGCACAGAGGTACGACAGCAGGCTCTGACCATGCTCAGGGGTGGAGCCAAGAACGCGGATGTCAGCCGCGCCCTCAGTATCCCGATGGGCACGATCGGCTACTGGAAGCACATGGACCGCGCCAAGCGCGGAGAGTGTCCCGGCGCGCATAACCCAACCTGTCCGCGATGCGATGACCGCCCCCTGGACCCGACCGCGTACTCCTACCTACTGGGTCAGTACCTCGGGGACGGCCACATCAGCCACTACTCACAGCACCGTGTTCCCAGCCTCACCATTGCCGCCGCCGATGCCTGGCCGGGCATCGCCGACGAGATCGAACGCACCATGCGAGCAGTTTTCCCCGACAACGGCGTACATCGCCTCCAGCGCCCCGGATGCCAGAACATCAAGCTCTACTCGAAACACCTTCCCTGCCTCTTCCCCCAGCACGGCCCCGGCAGGAAACACGACCGCGAGATCGTCCTGGCCCCTTGGCAACAGGACATCATCGACACCCACCCCTGGGACTTCATCCGAGGCCTGATCCACTCCGACGGCTGCCGCATCACCAACTGGACAACCCGCCTCATCGGCGGCGAGCGGAAGCGCTATGAGTACCCGCGCTACTTCTTCACCAACAAGTCCGACGACATCCGGGAGCTCTTCACCGGCACCCTCGACAAGCTCGGCGTCGCCTGGACGCACTGCACCCGTCACGGCAACCCGTACAACATCTCAGTCGCCCGCAAAGCGGATGTCGCCCTCCTCGACCTCCACGTAGGACCCAAGCACTGACCCACAATAGGACGCGTCACACCACCCCTACCCGCCCCCTGGGACCCGCCCCAATCTCCCAGGAAAGCCTTGACCGGCCCTCGCCCCTCCGACGATCTTCGGGATCACCAGAGCCCCGCCGTCGAAGAGGTACGTATGAGCCCGATCAACCGGCGCCGTTTCGTCGCGGCAGCGGCAGGCGCCGCCGCGGCAGCAGTGGCCGTGAGCCCCGAGTCGGCCGTCGCCGCGCAGCACCCGTCCGAGACCGACACCGGCGACTTCGAGGCCGCAGACAAAGGCTTCATCGCGGCGCTGACCCCGGGCGTCGTGAAGAACGCGGACGGCAAGGTGGTGTGGGACAACGACGCGTACGCCTTCCTCAAGGGGAAGGCTCCCGGGACGGCGAACAAGAGTCTGTGGCGGCAGTCCCAACTGGCCAGCAGGCAGGGCCTGTACAAGGTCACCGACCGGATCTATCAGGTGCGCGGGCTCGACCTCTCCAACATGACGATCGTGGAGGGTGACACCGGCGTCATCGTGATCGACCCGCTGATCTCGGCGGAGACGGCCGCGGCGGCGCTCAAGCTGTACCGGGAGCACCGGGGCGAGAGGAAGGTCACCGCCCTCATCTACACCCACCCTCACGTCGATCATTTCGGTGGTGCGTACGGGGTGCTGCCGGAGGGTGCGGGGGATGTGCCGGTGGTGGCGCCGGAGGGGTTTCTGGAGCATGCGGTGTCGGAGAACGTGTACGCGGGGACGGCGATGAATCGTCGGTCGTCGTACATGTACGGCGCGCATTTGCCGAGGTCGGCACGGGGGCAGATCGGGTGTGGGCTCGGGCAGAGCGTGTCGTTGGGGACGGTGGGGCTGATTCCGCCGACGAAGAGCATCACGCGGACGGGGCAGGTGGAGACGTTCGACGGGGTGGCGGTGGAGTTCCAGATGACGCCGGGGACGGAGGCTCCGGCGGAGATGAACTTCGTCTTTCCGGGCCTGCGGGCGGTGTGCATGGCGGAGAACGCGACGCACACGATGCACAACATCATCACGCTGCGGGGTGCGCAGGTGCGGGACGCGCGGGAGTGGGCGCGGTATCTGAACGAGTCGATCGGGTGGGTGGAGGGTCGGGTGGATGTGGCGTTCGCGTCGCATCACTGGCCGACGTGGGGCGGGTCGGAGATCACGGAACTGCTGTCGTCGCAGCGGGACTTGTATGCGTACATGCATGATCAGACGTTGCGGATGATCAATGTGGGGATGACGGGGAGGGAGATCGCGGAGGCGATCGAGTTGCCGCCGGCCTTGGACGTGTGGGCGAATCGCGGCTACTACGGGTCGCTCTCGCACAATGTGAAGGGGATCTATCAGCGGTACATGGGCTGGTTCGACGCGAATCCGGCGCACTTGTGGGAGCATCCGCCGGTCGAGGAGGCGAAGCGGTACGTGCGGGCGTTGGGGGGTCGTTCGGCGGCGATCGCGCGGGCGCGGGAGTTCGAGCGGGAGGGGGATCTGCGGTTCGCGGCGACGTTGTTGAATCATGTGGTGTTCGCGGATCCGGGGAGTCGGACGGCGAAGAGGGAACTGGCTTCGGTTTATACGCGGTTGGGTTATGCCAGCGAGAATGCGGTGTGGCGGAATTTCTATCTGACCGGGGCCCTGGAATTGACGGAGGGTGTGCGGTCGGGTGAGTCGTCGACGGTGGGGTCGACGATGATGATGGCTTTGAGCGTCGACCAGTTGATCGATTCGGTGGCGATTCGGGTCAATGGGCCGAAGGCGTGGGATCTGCGGGTGCGGATGGACTGGAGTTTTCCGGCGCTCGGGGTGGTGTATCACCTGACGGTGCGGAACGGGGTGTTGACGTACCGGAGTGACGGGAAGGCTGATCCGGATGCCGGTGTGACGCTGTCGATGACCAAGGTGCAGTTGCTCGGGTTGCTGGGTGGCAAGGAGCTCGGTGACATCGAGGTGTCCGGGGACGCGTCGCTGTTGCGGAAGGTGTTGGCGGTCGTGGAGAAGCCGGATCCGAATTTCGCGATCGTGACGCCGTAGTCGGTGGTTCGGGGGAACGCCGGAGGGCCGCCCCCGTGTCGCTCGGGGCGGCCCTCAACCACGTACAGCCGTCTGTCTACTTGGGGCTGTCGTCCTCGCCGATGTGGTGGACGCGGACCATGTTCGTGGAGCCGGTGACGCCGGGCGGGGAGCCGGCGGTGATGACGACGATGTCGCCCTTCTTGCAGCGGCCGATCTTGAGGAGTTGGTCGTCGACCTGGGCGACCATGGCGTCGGTGGAGTCGACGTGCGGGCCGAGGAAGGTCTCGACGCCCCAGGTGAGGTTGAGCTGGGAGCGGGTGGCCTGCACGGGGGTGAAGGCGAGCAGCGGGATCGGTGAGCGGTAGCGGGAGAGGCGCTTGACCGTGTCGCCGGACTGGGTGAAGGCGACGAGGAACTTGGCGCCGAGGAAGTCGCCCATTTCGGCGGCGGCGCGGGCGACGGCGCCGCCCTGGGTGCGGGGCTTGTTGCGTTCGGTGAGGGGCGGGAGGCCCTTGGCGAGGATGTCTTCCTCGGCGGCTTCGACGATGCGGCTCATGGTCTTGACGGTTTCGATGGCGTGTTTGCCGACGCTGGTCTCGCCGGAGAGCATGACCGCGTCGGTGCCGTCGATGACCGCGTTGGCGACGTCGCTGGCTTCGGCCCTGGTGGGGCGGGAGTTGTCGATCATCGAGTCGAGCATCTGGGTGGCGACGATGACCGGTTTGGCGTTGCGCTTGGCGAGCTTGATGGCGCGCTTCTGGACGATCGGGACCTGTTCGAGGGGCATTTCGACGCCGAGGTCGCCGCGGGCGACCATGATGCCGTCGAAGGCGGCGACGATGTCCTCGATGTTGTCGACGGCCTGGGGCTTCTCGACCTTGGCGATGACGGGGAGGTGGCGGCCCTCCTCGGTCATGATGCGGTGGACGTCCTCGATGTCGCGGCCGCTGCGGACGAAGGAGAGGGCGATGATGTCGGCGCCGATGCGCAGGGCCCAGCGGAGGTCGGCTTCGTCCTTGTCGCTGAGGGCGGGGACGGAGACGGCGACTCCGGGGAGGTTGAGGCCTTTGTGGTCGGAGACCATGCCGCCTTCGACGACGGTGGTGCGGACGCGGGGGCCGTCGACTCCGGTGACTTCGAGGCTGACTTTTCCGTCGTCGACGAGGATGCGTTCGCCGGGGGTGACGTCGTCGGCGAGGCCGTTGTAGGTGGTGCCGCAGCTGTGGCGGTCGCCTTGGGCGTCGTGTTCGACGGTGATGGTGAACTCGTCTCCGCGTTCAAGGAGTACGGGTCCTTCGTGGAAGCGGCCGAGGCGGATCTTCGGGCCTTGAAGGTCGGCGAGGACGCCGACGCTGCGGCCGGTCTCGTCGGAGGCCTTTCGTACGCGCTGGTAGCGCTCCTCGTGTTCGGCGTAGGTGCCGTGGCTGAGGTTGAAGCGGGCTACGTCCATTCCGGCTTCTACGAGTGCTTTGATCTGCTCGTACGAGTCGGTGGCGGGGCCCAAAGTACAGACGATCTTTGCTCGGCGCATGGTTCGAGCCTAGGCCCTACCGGTGGGTAGGTAATTGGATGGGTATGACTACTCAACGTCCTTTGCGTGAAGGGTTATTGACAAGCTCCGTTATGTTTTGAATTTGGGCGGCGTGCTGCTCTGATGAGCATTCTTCTCGTTCATTGCAGGTGGGGCGGGTGAAGGGTGAACCGGGCGTTGACGGCGGCGTGGATGTGCTGGCGTTCGGGTTCGAGGTCGAGGGCGGCGGGGGTGTCGTCGACGGGACCGCGGACCATGGCGGCGCGGGACATGCCGTAGGACATGGGGCGGTGGGTGTCCTCGGCGCCGGTGTCGGCGAGTTCGACGAGGGCGGCGAGGGTGGTGCCGAGTGCTTCGGCGTATTCGCGGGCGCGCTGGACGGCCTCGTGGACGGCCTGTCGGCGTGCGGCGGCGTGGACGGGCGAGGTGGGGCGCAGGGACCACCAGGGGCCGTCGACGTGGGTGAGTTCCTGGTCGGCGAGCCGGGTGGTGAGTTCGCCGAGTGCGGTGAAGTCGGTGAGGTGGGCGGTGAGGTGGACGCTGCCGTGGTAGGTGCGGATGCGTTCGCCACGGCCGTGCTTGGTGAATTCGGGGGTGAGGGAGAAGGCGCCGGTCTCGAGTTTTTCGACGGCTTCTCCGTAGGACTTCACGAGGTCGAGGGTGGTGGTGTTGCGGCGGGTGAGGTCGTCGAGGGTGGTGCGGCGGTCGGTGCCGCGGGCGGTGACGGTGATGCCGATGCGGGCGAGTTCGGGGTCGGTTTCGAGGTGGGCTTCGCCGCGGACGGCCAGGCGGGGGGCTTCGGGGGTTCCGTAGGGCAGGCTCGGGTGGTGGCCGACGTCGTGGTCGTCGTGGGTCATGGGTCCCACTTTGGCACTGTTCGTGTGCGGTGTTCGTGTTCGGCGGCAGGTCACCAGATAGAAACCTGCGGGGGCTGTTGCGGAGGGGGTCGCCTGGGCCAGAATCTACGCGCGTTGCCACTGAACGTCCGTGTAGGTACAGGAGCTTTCCGATGCCGTTGAACCGCAGATCCTTCCTGGGCAAGACCGCCGCGACCGGAGCCGGTGCGGCGCTGGTCGGCGCGGTGGCCGCGCCGTCCGCGCAGGCCCACTCGGGCCACTCCCACCGGCCGCCCAAGAAGCAGAAGCGGTACGCGTTCACCGTGCTGGGCACGACGGACCTGCACGGTCATGTCTTCAACTGGGACTACTACAAGGACGCCGCGTACACGGACTCGGCGGGCAACGCGCAGGGTCTGTCGCGGATCTCGACGCTGGTGAAGCGGATCCGGGAGGAGAAGGGCCGGGACAACACGCTGCTGATCGACGCCGGTGACACGATCCAGGGCACGCCGCTCTCGTACTACTTCGCGCGGGTCGACCCGATCACGGCGGCGAACGGTCCGGTGCACCCGATGGCGCAGGCGATGAACGCGATCGGCTACGACGCGGCGGCGCTCGGCAACCACGAGTTCAATTACGGCATCGACACGCTGCGCAAGTTCGAGTCGCAGCTGCGTTTCCCGCTGCTGGGTGCGAACGCGGTGGACGCGAAGACGGAGAAGCCCGCCTTCAGGCCGTACGTCATCAAGAAGATGCGCACCCCGCACGGCAGGGACGTGAAGGTGGCGATCCTGGGGCTGACGAACCCGGGCATCGCGATCTGGGACAAGGCGTACGTGCAGGGCGTGCTGAAGTTCCCCGGGCTGGAGGAGCAGGCGGCCAAGTGGGTGCCGAAGCTGCGGTCGATGGGTGCGGACGTCGTGATCATCTCGGCGCACTCGGGTGCGTCGGGGACGTCGTCGTGGGGTGACCAGCTGCCGTACGTGGAGAACGCGGCGGCGAGTGTGGCGGCGAAGGTGCCGGGCATCGACGCGATCCTCGTCGGGCACGCGCATGTGGAGATCGCGCAGCAGTTGGTGACGAACGAGAAGACGGGGAAGACGGTCGTTCTCGCGGAGCCGCTGTGCTACGCGGAGCGGCTGGCGCAGTTCGACTTCGAGCTGGTGTGGGACAAGGGCCGCTGGTCGGTGGACTCGGTGTCGTCGAAGCTGCTGAACTCGAACACGGTGGCGGACGACCCCAAGATCACGAAGCTGCTGAAGGCGGATCACGACCTGGTCGTGAAGTATGTGAACCAGGTGGTCGGGCAGGCGACGACGACGCTGACGACGGAGGACGCGCGGTACAAGGACGCGCCGATCATCGACCTGATCAACAAGGTGCAGGCCGATGTGGTGACGGACGCGCTGAAGTCGACGGATTACGCGTCGCTGCCGGTGCTGTCGCAGGCGTCGCCGTTCTCGCGTACGTCGCAGATCCCGGCCGGGAACGTGACGATCCGGGATCTGTCGAGCCTGTACGTGTACGACAACACGCTGGTCGCCAAGTTGATGACGGGTGCGCAGGTGCGGGCTTACCTGGAGTACTCGGCGCAGTACTTCGTGCAGACGGCGGCGGGTGCGGCCGTGGACGTGGAGAAGCTGACGAACGCGGACAACCGGCCGGACTACAACTACGACTACGTGTCGGGGCTCTCGTACGACATCGACATCGCGCAGCCGGCGGGGTCGCGGATCAAGAACGTGACGTTCGACGGTGCGGCTCTGGACGACGCGGCGCAGTTCGTGTTCGCGGTGAACAACTACCGGGCCAACGGTGGTGGCGCGTTCCCGCATGTGGCGTCGGCGCAGGAGCTCTGGTCGGAGTCGATCGAGATCCGTACGCGGATCGCGGAGTGGGTGACGGCGAAGGGCGTCCTCGACCCGGCCGACTTCGCTTCGGTGGACTGGAAGCTGACGCGGGACGGGACGCCGGTCTTCTCGTGATCGGCTAGCCCTGGAGTTTGACCATGGTGCCGCGCTCCCCTGCCTGGTTCGGTACGGGCCGGGGGGCGTGGGGGTCGCGGGTGTCGTGGGCGAGGAGGCCGAAGCTGGTGAAGGCGGTGCGCTGCGGCTGGGGGTAGGGGTCCTTGCCGGTGAGGGAGTTGAGGATGGTGGCGCTGCGCCAGGCGGCGAGGCCGAGGTCGGGGGCGCCGACGCCGTGGGTGTGCCGTTCGGCGTTCTGGACGTAGACGTGGCAGCCGGTCGAGGTGACGGAGTCGTCGAGGACGAGCCGGAAGTGCTCGTCGATGCGGGGGCGTTCGGCCGAGTCGCGGCGGATGTAGGGGTCGAGTCCGGCGAGGAGCTGGCCGAGGGGTCGTTCCTGGTAGCCGGTGGCGAGGACGACGGCGTCGGTGGTGAGGCGGGAGCGGGTGCCCTGCTGGCGGTGTTCGAGGTGGAGTTCGACCTTGGTGGTGGCGACGCGTCCCGCGGTGCGGACGCTGACGCCGGGGGTGAGGGTGGCGTCGGGCCAGCCGCCGTGCAGGGTGCGCTGGTAGAGCTCTTCGTGGATGGCGGCGATGGTGTCGGCGTCGATGCCCTTGTGGAGCTGCCACTGGCCGGGGACGAGGCGGTCGCGTTCCCGCTCGGGCAGGGCGTGGAAGTAGCGGGAGTAGTCGGGGGTGAAGTGTTCGAGGCCCAGCTTGCTGTATTCCATGGGCGCGAAGGCTTCGGTGCGGGCGAGCCAGTGGATCTTCTCGTGGCCGGCGGGGCGGTTCCTGAGGAGGTCGAGGAAGATCTCGGCGCCGGACTGGCCGCTGCCGATGACGGTGACGTGGTCGGCGGTGAGGAGGGTGTCGCGGTGGGCGAGGTAGTCGGCGGAGTGGATGACGGGCACGCCGGGGGCGTCGGCCAGGGGCCTGAGCGGTTCGGGGACGAAGGGTTCGGTGCCGACGCCGAGGGCGACGTTCCTGGTGTAGGTGCGGCCGAGGGCTTCGGCTTCTCCGTCGGAGTCGAGCTGGGTGAAGTCGACCTCGAAGAGGCTGCGTTCGGGGTTCCAGCGGACGGCGTCGACCTGGTGGGAGAAGTGCAGTTCCGGCAGGTTCTCGCTGACCCAGCGGCAGTAGGCGTCGTATTCGGCGCGCTGGATGTGGAAGCGCTCGGCGAAGTAGAACGGGAAGAGGCGCTCGCGGGTCTTGAGGTAGTTGAGGAACGTCCACTGGCTGGTCGGGTCGGCGAGGGTCACCAGGTCGGCGAGGAAGGGGACCTGGAGGGTGGCGCCGTCGATGAGGAGGCCGGGGTGCCAGTGGAAGGCGGGGCGCTGTTCGAAGAAGGCGGTGTCGAGTTCGGTGAGGGGGTAGGCGAGGGCGGCGAGCGAGAGGTTGAAGGGGCCGATGCCGATGCCGACGAGGTCGCGGGGTGCTTCGGTGGGCGGGGCGGGGTGCGGGGTGGGCGCGGCGCTCATCGGGGGGTGTGTCCTTCCACCAGTTTCAGCAGTGCGGTGAGGTCTTCGGGGGTGGTGTGCGGGTTGAGCAGGGTGGCCTTGAGGTAGAGCTGTCCGTCCATGCGGGCGCGGCCGAGGACGGCGCGGCCCTCGGTGAGGAGGGTGCGGCGGGTGGCGGCGAGGTGTTCGTCGGTGGCGCCGGTGGGGCGGAAGAGGACGGTGGAGAGGGTGGGGGTGTCGTAGAGCTCCAGGCCGGGGTGGGTGTCGACGAGGTGCGCCAGGTGGTGGGCGAGGGCGATGACGTGGTCGACGAGGGCGCCGATGCCGGTGCGGCCGAGGGCTTTGAGGGTGACGGCGGTCTTGAGGATGTCGGGGCGCCGTGTGGTGCGCAGGGAGCGGCCGAGCAGGTCGGGCAGTCCTGCTTCGGTGTCGTCGTCGGCGTTGAGGTAGTCGGCGGTGTGGGTGAGGGGGCGCAGGTCGTCCGTGTCGCGTACGGCGAGGAGTCCTGCGGCGACCGGTTGCCAGCCGAGTTTGTGCAGGTCGAGGGTGACGGTGTGGGCGCGGTCGAGGCCGTGGAGCAGGGGGGCGTGGCGGGCGCTGAAGAGGAGTCCTGCCCCGTAGGCGGCGTCGATGTGGAGGCGGGCGCCGTGGTGGTCGCAGAGGTCGGCGATGTCGGGGAGGGGGTCGATGAGGCCGGCGTCGGTGGTGCCCGCGGTGGCGGCGACGAGTTTGGGGCCCGGCAGGTCGGTGAGGGCCTCGTCGAGGGCGGCCGGGTCGAGGGTGCCGGTGGGGGCGGGCAGCACGATCGGTTCGGGCAGGCCGAGGAGCCAGGTGGCGCGGGCGAGGCTGTGGTGTGCGTTCTGTCCGACGAGGAGTTGGACCGGCTCGGGGTGGGGGTTGGTCTCGCGGGCGAGGAGGACGGCGAGCTGGTTGGCCTCGGTGCCGCCGGTGGTGACGAGGGCGTCGGGGCTTCTGGCGCCGGGGTAGGTCTCGCGGGCGAGTGCGGTGGTGAGCGCGGCTTCGAGGGCGGAGGCGGCGGGTGCCTGGTCCCAGGAGTCCATGGAGGGGTTGAGGGCGCTGGCGGCGAGGTCGGCGGCGGTGGCGACGGCGAGCGGCGGGCAGTGCAGGTGGGCGGCGCAGAGCGGGTCGGCGGGGTCCGCGGCGCCGGCGGCGAGGGCGGTGACGAGGGTGCGCAGGGCTTCTTCGGCTCCGGTGCCGTGCTGGGGCAGCGGGTCGCCGGTGGCGGCGAGGAGTTGGGCGGTGACGTGATCGGGTCCGCCGGCGGGGAGGGGGCCCGCGCGGTGGACGGCTCCTTCGTGGAGGGCGTCGAGCACGGTGCTGAGCAGGGGCCGCAGGGCGTCGGGGCCCTGGGGGCCGCCGGCGAGGGGCGGGATGCTGCTCATGCGGGTCCTTCGCTGCGTCGGGAACGGATCCGGGCCCGCACGTGTGTGCGGGGCGGCCGGGTGGCCGTGGTCGATCTCAGCGTGGCCCGCCGTGTCCCGATACGCCCGGGGTACGAAGGAAGGGCACCCTAACGAGGGATGTGGTCTGTGGCGGTGGGGAGTTGGTGTGGTATGGCCGTTTGGGATGGGGCGGGGGCGGGCCGTCCCCGGGGGCCGCTCAAGGCGGGCCGGGGCGCGTGAGGGGGGTGTGCGGCGCGGACGGTCGCGGGGCGCGGCTGGTCTGCGGGGCGGACGGTCGCGGGGCGCGACCAGTCGTGGACCTAGGACTCCCGGGTGTCGCGGGAGCTCAGGACGCGGGCCAGATCGTCGAGGCGGCGGCGCAGGGCCGGAGTGAGGCAGGTGGGTGCGAGAACGGCGGCGCCCCCGGGGGCCGCTGGCGGCGGGCCGGGGGCGCGGCTGGTTGTGCGGCGCGACCGATCGTGGGGCGCCGCCGGTCGTAGCCCTAGGACTCCCGGATGTCGCGGGAGTTCAGGGCGCGGGCCAGGTCGTCGAGTTGGTCGGCGAGGCGGCGGCGTAGGGCCGGGGTGGGGTTGTCGTTCGCCAGGCACTGTTCGCCCAGGCGGAGCGTTTCGGTGTCGATGGCGTGCTCGGGGAACGCGTAGCGGCCGATGGCGGCGGCGATGGCGGGGCCGCGCCGCTCGGCGAGGGGGGTGGCCTCGGTGAAGTAGCGGGGGACGTAGGAGCGCAGCAGGTCGGCCTGTTCGGGCTGCCAGAAGCCCTGGGCGGTCGCGGTGAACAGGTAGTTGGACAGATCGCGCTCGGGGTCGGTGGTGAACAGGGCGTCCCAGGCGGCGGCCTTGGCCTGCGGGTCGGGTAGTGCGGCGTGGCAGCGGGCGGCGCCCTCCTGGCCGACGGCGCTGGGGTCGTGGGCGAGTTCGGCCTCGATGACGGCGTCGTCGACGGCGCCGAGGACGCTGAGCCGGCCGAGGATGCGCCAGCGCAGTTCGGGGTCGAGCTCGGGGCCGCCGGGGACGGCCCCGGAGTCGTACCAGTCGCGGATGACGTCGGCGTACTGGGCGGCGTCGATGAGATGGCGGACGGCGGTCAGGCGCAGGCCGGGGTGGCTGCCGTCCTCGGTGCGCCGGATGAGGTCCTCGCACAGGGTGGTGAGGAGCGTGAGGGCCGCGGGGCGGTCCTCGGGGGCGGTGCAGCGGTCGGCGACCTGGGTGTGGGCGAAGGTGAGGACGCCCTGCACGATGGCGAGGTCGGTCTCGGTGGGCAGGTGGGCCTTGGCGGCCGACAGGTAGGCGGCGGGCGCCAGTTGGCCGTCGCGGACCATGTCGCGCAGAGTGTTCCACACGACGGCGCGGGTGAGGGGGTCAGGGATGCCGGACAGCCCGCGCAGGGCGGCTTCCCGGGAGGCGGCGTCGAGGCGGACCTTGGCGTAGGTGAGGTCCTGGTCGTTGGGGACGATCAGGGCGGGGCGGGCGCCGTGGAAGGTGCGGGGTTCGCCGGGAACGTCGACGTCGATGCGGTCGCGCAGGGTGAAGGACCGGCTGTCGGCGGGGTCACGGTCGTAGAGGCCGACGGCGATGCGGTGCGGGCGGCTGCCCTGCTGGTCGACGGTGAGGGTCCAGCCGTCGCTGTCCTCCGTGCTGTCGGCGACGTGGCCGGTGAGGGTGTCGACGCCGGTGGTGCGCAGCCAGGTGTCGGCCCAGGCGTGGACGTCGCGGTCGGTGCCGGAGGCCAGTGACTCGATGAAGTCGGCGAGGGTGGCGTTGCCGAACTTGTGCCGCTCGAAGTGGGTGTTGATGCCGGCGAGGAAGTCCTTCTCGCCGAGCCAGTTGACGAGCTGGCGCAGCGCGGAGGCGCCCTTGGCGTAGGAGATCCCGTCGAAGTTGAGCAGTGCGGAGGCGGTGTCGGGGACGTCCTCGGGGGCGACGGGGTGGGTGGAGGGCCGCTGGTCGGCGTCGTAGCCCCAGGCCTTGCGGGAGATGCCGAAGTCGACCCAGGTGTCCTTGAAGCGGGTGGCCTCGGTGAGGGTCTGGTAGCCCATGTACTCGGCGAACGACTCGTTCAGCCAGATGTCGTCCCACCACTTCAGGGTGACGAGGTCGCCGAACCACATGTGGGCCATCTCGTGGGCGATCACCATGGCGCGGAGCTGGCGTTCGGTGTCGGTGACGGCGGAGCGGTAGACGAACTCGTCGCGGAAGGTGACCAGGCCGGGGTTCTCCATCGCGCCGGCGTTGAACTCGGGGACGAACGCCTGGTCGTAGGAGTCGAAGGGGTACGGCTCGTCGAACTTCTCGTGGTACCGGTCGTAGCACGCGCGCGTGACGTCGAGGATCTCGTCGGCGTCGGCGTCGAGGTGGGGCGCGAGGGAGCGGCGGCAGTGCAGGCCGAAGGGCAGTCCGCGGTGCTCGGTGCGGATGGAGTGCCAGGGGCCGGCGGCGACGGCGACGAGGTAGGTCGACAGGAGCGGGGTCGTGGTGGCGCGCCACTTTCCGTCGCCGAGGTGGTCGGTGACGCCGTTGGCGAGGACGGTCCAGTCTTCGGGGGCGGTGACGGTGAGGTCGAAGACGGCCTTGAGGTCGGGCTGGTCGAACGCGGCGAAGACGCGCTGGATGTCGTCCATGAACAGCTGGGTGTAGACGTACGTCTCGCCGTCGGTGGGGTCGGTGAAGCGGTGCATGCCCTCGCCGGTGTGCGAGTAGCGCATGCCGGCGTCGAGCACGAGTTCGTGCTCGCCCTCGGCGAGGCCGGGCAGGGGCAGCCGGTTGTCCTCGATGGCGGTGGGGTCGAGCGGCTGCCCGTCGAGGGTGACGGTGCGCAGCTCGGCCGGCTTGACCTCGACGAAGGTGTCTCCCGCGGTGCGTGCGGTGAAGCGGATCGCGGTGCGGGAGTCGAAGGTGTCGGGGCCACGGGTCAGGTCGAGGTCCACGGTGTAGTGGTGGACGTCGATGAGCCGGGCTCGGGTCTGCGCTTCGTCGCGCGTCAGTACGGGCATGGGGGCCATGCTGCCCTACGCCTCTGGTCGTGTGCCCCGACAGGGGCGCGGAGAACTGCATGACCAGCCACGACGGCGCCGTACTCGGCGAGCGGGCTGAGGTCCCGGGGCGCTGCCCCGGACCCCGCTCCCCGATCGCCGGAGGGGCTCAAGCCTGCGGATCGGCGCTCGAATTGGCGGCGATCTGCTCGTGGTGCCTGATGACCTCGCTGATGATGAAGTTGAGGAACTTCTCGGCGAAGGCCGGGTCCAGCTTGGCGTTCTCGGCGAGCTGGCGCAGGCGCTCGATCTGGCGGGCCTCGCGGGCCGGGTCGGCCGGGGGCAGGGCGTGCTCGGCCTTGAGGTGGCCGACCTGCTGGGTGGCCTTGAAGCGTTCGGCGAGCATGTGGACGACGGCGGCGTCGATGTTGTCGATGCTGTCGCGGAGCCGGCCGAGTTCGGCGCGGACCGCGGGGTCGACTGCGGGCTGGGCCGCATCCGTCTGGGGGTTGCTGGTGGTCATGACGGATCAGCCTACGTGGAGCATCGGCGGGTCGTCAGGGTCGGGGATCTTGTCCGACCAGCCGCCGGGGACGGCGCGGCCCTGCTGCTCGCGGAAGCGGACGGGCGCGGTGCCGACGCGGCGGGTGAAGAGGCGGGAGAAGTAGGCGGGGTCGTCGTAGCCGACGCGGCGGGCGACGGCGGCGACGGGCAGTTCGGTGGCGGCGAGGAGTTCCTTGGCGCGGCCGAGCCGGATGCCGAGGAGGTAGTCCTTGGGGCTGCATCCTGCGCCGCGGCGGACGGCGGTGCGCAGTTCGGCGGGGGTCATGCCGTGCCGGGCGGCGTGCTCGGCGACGGACAGCGGCTGGAAGGCGTCGCGGGCGAGCGCCTGGAGGACGGGGTCGCCGTCGGGGGCCATGTCGGCGCGGGCGCGGCGCAGGGCGACGAGGAGTTCGTGGACGGCGGCGCCGGTCTCGACCTCGAGGAGGGGGTTGCCGCGGCGGGCGGCGCGGGCGATGCGGCCGACGGCGGCGCGGGCCTGGGCGGCGTCGGAGAGGGGGACGACGGGCCGGTCGGGTTCGATGTAGCCGAGTTCGGTGTACGTGGTGGTGGCGGGCCCGGTGAAGTCGACGAAGCACTCGTCCCAGCCGGTGCCGGGGTCGGCGCCGTAGTGGTGGGGGCGGCCGGGGGTGAGCCAGATGAGGGCGGGTGCGGTGAGGGGGGTGCGGCGTCCGTCGGCGTCCTGGAACCAGCCGCTGCCCGCGGTGACGACGACGGCGACGTGGTGGTCGAGGGTGCGTGGGCCCACGCTGGGCAGCAGGCCGTGCTGGAGTCCGACGCCGAGGCAGACGAGGCCGAGCCGGTGGTGGACGGGGCTGGGCGTGAAGTAGCGCATCCAGGTGTGGTAGGCGGACATGTGTCCCTCCTGTGGTGTTCGCGCGGCCTTCCTGTTCTCCCCCTGGGCCGCCGGCGGTGGCTTCGGCGGTCCAACAACAGCCGATCTTTGTCCATGGACCCGGTTGTCCGCCAGAGGTCACAGTGACGGCTGGTGGGTGAGACGCCCAGCAGGCGACAGGGAGCATGGAGCACGTGATGGCCGAGTTCAGGGTGGGCGAGGACGACTTCGAGGTGGACGGGCGGCCGGTGCGTCTGCTGTCGGGTGCGTTGCACTACTTCCGGGTGCACGAGGAGCAGTGGGGGCACCGGCTGCGGATGCTGCGGGCGATGGGCCTGAACTGTGTGGAGACGTACGTTCCATGGAACCTGCACGAGCCGGGTCCGGGCCGGTTCGACGATGTGGCGGCGGTGGGGCGGTTCCTGGACGCGGCGCGGGACGCGGGTCTGTGGGTGATCGTCCGGCCCGGCCCGTACATCTGCGCCGAGTGGGAGAACGGTGGGCTGCCGCACTGGCTGACCGGGCCGCTGGGGTCCCGGATCCGGACGCGGGACGCGGAGTTCCTGTCCGCTGTGGAGCGCTGGTTCCGGGTGCTGCTGCCGTCCGTCGTGGAGCGGCAGATCGACCGGGGCGGGCCGGTGATCATGGTGCAGGTGGAGAACGAGTACGGCAGTTACGGCTCGGACGCCGCGTATCTGCGCTCGCTCGCCGATCTTCTGGTCGGGCTGGGGGTGAGTGTGCCGCTGTTCACCTCGGACGGGCCCGATGAGCACATGCAGTCGGGTGGGTCGATTCCGGGCATTCTGGCGACGGCGAATTTCGGCTCCCGCGCGCGTGAGGCGTTCGCGAGCTTGCGCGGGCACCGGCCCAAGGGTCCGTTGATGTGTGCGGAGTTCTGGTGCGGCTGGTTCGATCACTGGGGTGCGGAGCACACGACGCGGGACGCGGCGGACGCGGCGCGGGCGCTGGAGGAGATCCTGGCGTGCGGGGCGTCGGTGAATCTGTACATGGCGCACGGCGGGACGAGTTTCGGCGGCTGGGCGGGGGCGAACCGGGGTGGGGGCGCCCTGCACGACGGCCCGTTGGAGCCCGACGTCACCTCGTACGACTACGACGCCCCGATCGACGAGTTCGGCCGGCCGACCGAGAAGTTCCGGCTGTTCCGGGAGATCCTCGCCCGGTACGCGGACGGACCGCTGCCCGACGTGCCGGAGCGGCCGGCCGCGCTGGCGGCCCCCGTCTCGGCGGAGCTGACGTCGTTCACGCCGCTCGACGGGGTGCTCGACGCGCTGGGCGGACCGGAGGCGGAGCATGCGGTGCCGCCGTCGTTCGAGGAGCTGGACGTGGACCGCGGGCTGGTGCGGTACGCGGTGACCGTGCCGGGGCCGCGCGGGGCGTACGAACTGCGGGCGCGGGGGCTGCGGGATCTCGCGGTCGTGTACGTGGACGGGGAGCGGGCCGGTGTGCTCACCGAGGAGGAGCCGGCGCTCGCCGCGCCGGTGTCCGGGCACGCGCGCGTGGAGTTGTGGGCGGAGTCGCTGGGCCGGGTCAACTACGGGCCGCGCCTGGGTGAGGCGAAGGGCATCACGGGCGGTCTGCTGCACGAGCGGCAGTTCCTGCACGGGGTGCGGGCGCGGGCGCTGCGGCTCGACTCGTTCTCCCCGGAGGCGGTGGCGGGGTTGCCTCGGTCGGCACCGGCTGCGGGGGCGCGGGGACTGTACCGGGGGGTGGTCGAGGTCTCCGGGGCCGGGGACGCGGCGCTCGAACTGCCTGGCTGGACGCGGGGGTTCGTGTGGGTGAACGGCTTCTGCCTCGGACGGTACTGGTCGGCGGGGCCGCAGGAATCACTGTTCGTTCCCGGTCCGGTGCTGCGCGAGGGCGCCAACGACGTGTGGGTGCTGGAACTGGACCGAGCGGCACCCGAGCCACGGACCCACCTCACCACCGACTGACCCCCGGCGGCCGCTTCACGCACAGAGGTCTGCGCGTCACCCGCCTTCCCCTGGGCGAGCAGAGCTCGCTTCAGTCGCCCGTCTTCCCCTGGGCGAGCGAAGCTCGCTTCAGGGACGCGGCTTCCCCTGGGCGAGCGAAGCTCGCTTCAGGGGCGCGGGGAACTGCGCGAGAAGCGGCCACCGGCCCGCACGTGGAGAACCACCCAGGGGCGCGGGGAACTGCGCGGGACGAGGCCACCGGCCCGCGGCCGAAAGACACCCCAGGGGCGCGGGGAACTGCGCGACCAGCCCCACCGGGCCGGGGACGAAGAACGACCGCCCCGGCAGACGAAGCGGCGCACGCTGTCCCGTGACACCGGCGGAGCCGTACGCTGAGAACGCCGGGCCCAGGCACGGGCCCCGGAGGCTCAGGGGGTGCGCACGTGGCGAACGGCGGACCGGTGATGCACGGCTACCCGCATCTGGAGACCGTACGATCGGCGATCACCGCGCTGTACAAGCGCCTCTCCTACGACACCGTGCACACCTTCGCGACGAGCGTGGCCCCGGCGGACGTGGCCTTCTGCGACCAGGACGACCTGCACATGGGCGCGCAGCGGATCGCGCACGAACTGGTCCGGCACTACCACCTCCCCGACGCCCGGATGATCGTGAGCTTCCGCGAGATGGAGCACGCGGCGAGCGTGGAACTGGCCGCCGGCCCGGAGTACTTCATCGAGCTGAACGACCGGTTCCGCACACACCGCAGGGACATCGGGGCGGCTCTGGCGCACGAGATCATGCATGTGTACCTGCACCGCCTGGACCTGTCCTTCCCGGGGACGCGGGACAACGAGATCCTGACCGACACCGCCGCGACCTATCTGGGCGCGGGCTGGCTGCTGCTCGACGCCTACCGGGAGGACGCGGCGTCGTCGCAGAAGCTGGGTTATCTGACACCCGAGGAGTTCGGGTACGTGCTGGCGAAGCGGTCGCTGGCGTTCGGCGAGGCTCCGGAGACCTGGTTCACCAGCGCTCAGGCGTACACGGCCTACACGAAGGGGCTGGCGCAGGCCCGCCGCGACGAGCAGCAGCCTCCGCTGACGGCCGCCGGGTGGGCGGGCCGGCGCCGGTACGCGAAGGACCGCCGCTCGGCGCAGGACCACGGGACGCGGGGCTCTGTGCCCGTCGGTCCCTACGCGTTCTCGGCGGAGGGGCCGCAGGGCCGTGACGGGCTGCGGGTGGCGTTCCCGTGTCCGACGTGTCATCAGCGGATCCGCGTTCCGGTCCGCGGGCGGGTCCGGGCCCGGTGCGGGCTGTGCCGCACGGTCCTGGAGTGCGACACGTGACGCTGCCCCGCCCCTGCTCCGGTCGCGCTCAGGCCCCATAGACAGCTCCCGGCACGGCGGTCCGTCCCAGTAGCTCCCGCGCCGCCTCGCCCGCGCCCGCCGCGGTCCACCGCTCCCCCTTGTCGATCGTCGGTCCGGCCCGCCAGCCCTCCATGACCGTGATGCGTCCGGCCTCCACCTCGAAGACCCGTCCCGTCACCCCGTCGCTGGCCGCTCCGGAGCCGAGCCACACCACCAGCGGCGACACGTTCTCCGGGGCCATCGCGTCGAACATCCCCTCGCCGGGCGCGGCCATCGTCTCGGCGAAGGTGGCTTCGGTCATCCGGGTCCGCGCGGCCGGCGCGATCGCGTTGACCTGGATCCCGTACCGTGCCATTTCCGCCGCGGCGACGAGGGTCAGCCCCAGGATTCCCGCTTTGGCCGCGCTGTAGTTCCCCTGCCCGACCGAGCCCAACAGTCCCGCCCCGGAAGAGGTGTTGACGACTCGGGCCGCCGGTGTCCGGCCCGCCTTCGCCTCCGCCCTCCAGTGGGCGGCGGCGTGCTGGAGCGGCAGGAAGTGTCCCTTGAGGTGGACCCGCATCACGGCGTCCCAGTCGTCCTCCGCCAGGTTCACCAGCATCCGGTCGCGCAGGAAACCGGCGTTGTTGACCAGGGTGTCCAGGCGTCCGAAGCCGTCGACGGCCGCCGCGACCAGGGAGGCGGCGCCCTCCGTTGTCGCTATGTCGCCGCCGTGCGCCACCGCTTGGCCGCCCGACGCCCGTATCTCCTCGACCACCTGCGCGGCCGGGCTGTCGGCCGCGGGTACTCCGTCGAGTCCCACTCCCAGGTCGTTCACCACGACTTTCGCTCCCTCCGCCGCGAAGGCGAGGGCGTGTGCGCGGCCGAGTCCGCGGCCGGCTCCGGTCACCGCGACCACTCGTCCCGCGCACAGCCCCGCGCTGTCACCCGTGTCCGTCATCTCAGGCCTCCTTGTTGACCGTTGCGGCATCCAGAAACGCGGGGCGCTCCCCGCCACCGTGCACGAGCAGGCTCGAACCGGTGATGTACGAGGCCGCGTCCGACGCGAGGAACACGGCGGCCTCCCCTATCTCGCGCGGCTCGGCCAGCCGGCCGAGCGGCACGGTGGCGCCGACGGCGGCGACGCCGTCCTCGTCGCCGTAGTGCAGAGCGGAGAGTTCGGTGCGCACCATGCCGAGCACCAGCGTGTTCACCCGTATCTCCGGGGCCCATTCGACGGCCATGGTCCGCGCCAGGTTCTCCAGGCCCGCCTTCGCCGCGCCATAGGCCGCCGTGCCCGGCGAGGGGCGGGTGCCGCTCACGCTGCCGATCATCACGATCGATCCGCGCACGGCCGCGAGTCGCTCGCGGGCGGCCAGTGAGGCGGTCAGCGGCGCCGTCAGGTTCAGCTCGATCACCCGGGCGTGCCGCTCGGCGTCACTCTCGCCGAGCAGGCGGTACGGGGTCCCGCCCGCGTTGTTGACCAGGACGTCCACGCGGTCCAGGCGCGCGAACAGCTCCCGCACGGCGTCGGCGTCCCGCAGGTCCACCGCTATGAACTCGCAGCCTTCCAGGGGGACTTCGGGTGGTCGGCGGGCGCACACGACGACCCGGGCCCCGGTCCGCGCGAACGCCTCCGCGATCCCGGCGCCCACTCCCCTCGTACCGCCCGTCACCACCACTGTTCGCCCGCTCGGATCCGTCTTGTCCATCCCCGCACCCATTCCCTGGACTCCCGCCGCCTGCTACCGTCGTCGCCGTACCAAACAAACGTTAGGTGGAAAGGTAGCTGAACGCCATGGGTGTCTCCACCTCCTCACCCGAAAAGGGGATAGCGGTCGTCACGGTCGACTTCCCTCCGGTCAACGCGCTGCCGGTGCGGGGCTGGTACGACCTGGCGGACGCGGTGACCGCCGCCGGCCGCGACCCGGACATCACCTGCGTGGTGCTCACGGCCGCCGAGGGCAGCCGCGGGTTCTGCGCGGGGGTGGACATCAAGGAGATGCAGCGGGAGACGGCGTCCGCGTCCGGCGGCCCGGGCGGTCACACGGCCCTGATCGGTGCGAACCGCGGTTGCTACGAGGCGTTCTCTGCGGTGTACCGGTGCGAGGTCCCGGTGATCGCCGCGGTCGCCGGGTTCTGCCTGGGCGGCGGCATCGGACTGGTGGGGAACGCGGACGCGATCGTGGCCGCCGACGACGCCACCTTCGGCCTCCCCGAGCTGGACCGCGGAGCGCTCGGCGCCGCCACCCACCTCTCCCGCCTGGTCCCCCAGCATCTGATGCGCGCGCTCTTCTACACCTCGCGCACCGCCACCGCCGCCGAGCTGCACGCCCACGGCTCGGTGTGGAAGGTGGTGCCGAGAGCCGGACTGCACGAGGCGGCGATCGGGCTGGCCCGTGAGATAGCCCGCAAGGACGGCTATCTCATCCGCCTTGCGAAGGCCGCGCTCAACGGCATCGACCCCGTCGACGTCCACCGCAGCTACCGCTTCGAGCAGGGCTTCACCTTCGAGGCGAATCTCAGCGGCGTCGCCGACCGCGTACGCGACACGTTCGGACAGGCCGGACAGGAGAGCGACTGACCATGCCCGACACACCAGAGGCAACACCCGGCCCGGACAAGACGATGTCGCCCGAAGAGGTCGTCGCCCGGCTGCGCAGCGGCATGACGATCGGCATCGGCGGCTGGGGCTCGCGCCGCAAGCCCATGGCGCTGGTGCGCGCACTGCTGCGCAGCGACGTCACGGACCTGACCGTCGTCTCGTACGGCGGACCCGACGTCGGAATGCTCGCCGCGGCGGGCCGGATCCGCAAGCTGATCGCCGCGTTCGTCACGCTCGACTCCATCCCGCTGGAGCCGCACTTCCGGGCGGCGCGCCAGCAGGGCGCGTTCGAGCTGACGGAGGTCGACGAGGCGATGTTCATGTGGGGACTGCACGCGGCGGCGAACAGGCTGCCGTTCCTGCCGGTCCGCGCGGGCATCGGCTCGGACGTCATGCGGGTCAATCCGGAGCTGCGGACGGTCACGTCACCGTACGAGGACGGGGAGACGTTCGTCGCGATGCCCGCCCTGCGCCTGGACGCGGCGCTGGTCCATGTGAACCGCGCGGACCGCGCGGGCAACGGCCAGTACTTGGGCCCCGACCCGTACTTCGACGACCTGTTCTGCGAGGCGGCGGACGCGGCGTACGTCTCCTGCGAGCGGATCGTCGACCCCGCGGACGGCTTCGGGAAGGACGTCGTACCGCAGTCGCTGCTGGTCAAGCGGCATGCGGTGACCGGCGTCGTCGAGACGCCGAACGGCGCGCACTTCACGTCCTGCGCTCCCGACTACGACCGGGACGAGGCGTTCCAGAAGCTGTACGCGACAACCCCCTGGCCGGAGTTCGAGGCCCGGTTCCTGCCGCGGGACGGCGACGAGAAGCAGTACCAGTCCGCCGTACAGACCTGGCACGAGGAGCAGAAGTGACCACGTCCGCCACACCCGCAAGCGTCGTCACCCGGGCCGAGTACTGCGTCATCGCCTGCGCCGAGGCCTGGCGGGACAACGGGGAGGTGCTGGCCAGCCCCATGGGCCTGATCCCGTCGATCGGGGCGCGGCTGGCCAAGCGGACCTTCTCGCCCGAGCTGATGCTCACCGACGGCGAGGCGATGCTGGTCGGTCTCGACGGCTCGCCGGAGGGCTGGCTGCCGTACCGCCAGCACCTGGCGATGGTCACCGGCGGCGACCGGCACGTGATGATGGGCGCGAGCCAGCTCGACCGGTTCGGCAACCAGAACATCTCGTGCATCGGCGACTGGAGCCGCCCCGACCGACAGTTGCTCGGGGTGCGCGGAGCGCCCGTCAACACGCTGAACAATCCGGTGAGTTACTGGGTGCCCAGGCACAGCAGGCGCGTGTTCGTCGAGAAGGTCGACATGATCAGCGGGGTGGGCTACGACAGCGCGGCCGCCGCCGGCCCTTCGGCGACCCGGTACCACCGGCTCCCGCGCGTGGTCACGAACCTGGCGGTCCTGGACTTCGCGACGCCGGACCACTCGATGCGGCTGGCGTCCGTGCACCCGGGCGTGACGGTCGAGGAGGTGCGCCGGGCCACGGGGTTCGAGCTGGCCGTGCCGGAGGGCGGGGAGGTGCCGTTCACCCGGGAGCCGACGGCCGCCGAGCTGCGGCTGATCCGCGAGGCCGTCGACCCGAAGGGCACCCGCGAGCGCGAGGTCGGGTCCGTATGAGCGAGGCCGGGCCCCCGCGGGCCGCGTTCACGATTCCCACCGCGTTCACGAAGCTCACCGGTGTCCGCCATCCCCTCGTCCAGACCGGGATGGGCTGGGTGGCGGGCCCCCGCCTGGTGTCCGCGGCGGCGAACGCGGGCGCGCTCGGCATCCTCGCCTCGGCGACCATGACGGTCGATCGACTCCGCTCCGCCGTACGGGAGGTGAAGTCCCGCACCGACCAGCCCTTCGGGGTCAATCTGCGGGCCGACGCGGGCGACGCACGCGAGCGGGTCGCGGTGATCGTGGCCGAGGGGGTGAAGGTGGCCTCGTTCGCGCTCGCGCCCTCGCGCGAGCTGATCGCCGAGCTGAAGGACGCGGGGGTCGTCGTCATCCCCTCCATCGGCGCGCGCCGGCACGCCGAGAAGGTCGCCGCGTGGGGTGCGGACGCGGTGATCGTGCAGGGCGGGGAGGGCGGGGGGCACACCGGGGACGTGGCGACGTCCGTGCTTCTCCCGCAGGTCGTGGACGCCGTCGACATACCGGTGGTCGGCGCGGGCGGTTTCCGCGACGGCCGCGGGCTGGTCGCCGCGCTGGCCTACGGGGCGGCGGGGATCGCGATGGGGACGCGTTTCCTGCTCACCTCCGACTCCACCGTGCCGGACGCGGTGAAGGCGAAGTACCTGGCTGCGGGCGTCAAGGACGTCACGGTGACGACGGCCGTGGACGGGCTGCCGCACCGGATGCTCCGCAGCGACCTGGTCGACTCCCTGGAGAGGCGCGGTCGTTCACGCGCGCTGCTGCACGCCGTGCGGCGGGCCGCCGGTTTCCGGAGGCTGTCCGGCCTGACCTGGTCGCAGATGGTGCGCGACGGGCTCGCCATGAAGCACGGCAAGGACCTCGGCTGGAGCCAGGTCCTGCTCGCCGCCAACACCCCGATGCTGCTGCGGGCCTCCATGGTCGAGGGCCGCACCGATCTCGGCGTCATGGCGTCGGGCCAGGTCGCCGGGGTCATCGAGGACCTGCCCAGCTGCGCGGAGCTGGTGGCCAGGGTAATGGCCGAGGCCCGGCACGCGCTCACCACCCTGCCTGCGCCGGGGTGATGAGCGCTCCCCTCTGCTGAAAGGCCGAGTTACGCGGCGGCCTGTCGCGGGCCGCGTCCGCGCCGGTTGGCACCCGCGCCCGATCCGGACGCGGACTTCGCGGCACCGGCCGCGCCGCCGCCCGAGGAGCGGCGTCGCGCGCCGCCCGCGGAGGTCCCGGCGGCCTTCGTCCCGCTCGCGGAGCGCTGGCGCTGCTGCGGCTGGCGCTGCTGCCCCTCGGCGGCCGGCTTGCCCGCACCACCGGCGCGCGAACCGCGCGAGCGGCGCGACCGGCGCGGCTTCGACGCGTCGCCCGCCGGGGCCACGGGCTCCGGGACGGCGATGGTCACGGCGACACCGGACGGCTCGCGAGCGCCGGTGATCTTCACCAGTTCCTCGTCCGTGGACCGGACCTGGGTGGTGGTCGGCCGGATCCCCGCGTGCTGCATCAGGCGCTGCATCTCGCGCTTCTGCTCGGGGAGCACGAGCGTGACGACGCTGCCGGACTCACCGGCGCGTGCGGTGCGGCCGCCGCGGTGCAGGTAGTCCTTGTGCTCGGTCGGCGGGTCGACGTTGACCACGAGGTCGAGGTCGTCGACGTGGATGCCGCGCGCGGCGACGTTCGTGGCGACGAGCGCGGTGACGCGGCCGTCCTTGAACTGCTCCAGGGTGCGGTTGCGCTGCGGCTGGCTGCGGCCGCCGTGCAGCGGGGCGGCGAGCACACCGCTGGCGAGCAGCCGCTTGGCGAGCCGGTCGGCGGAGCGCTTGGTGTCGACGAAGAGGATGACGCGCCCGTCCCGGGCGGCGATCCGGGCCGTGACGGCCTTCTTGTCGGTCTCGTCCTGCACGTGCAGGACGTGGTGCTCCATGGTGGTGACGGCGCCGGCCGACGGGTCCACCGAGTGCACGACGGGGTCGGTGAGGAACTGCTTGACGAGCCGGTCCACGTTGCGGTCGAGCGTCGCCGAGAACAGCATCGTCTGTCCGCCGGGCGCGACCTGCTTGAGGAGCGCGGTGACCTGGGGCATGAATCCCATGTCGGCCATCTGGTCGGCCTCGTCGAGGACCGTGATGCGTACCTGGCCGAGCGCCACGTCGCCGCGCTCGATGAGGTCCTTGAGGCGGCCGGGGGTGGCGACGACGACCTCGGCACCGCGGCGCAGTGTGCCCGCCTGCCGGGAGATCGACATGCCGCCGACGACGGTCGCCATCCGGAGGTGGAGCGCGGTCGCGTACGGGGTGAGGGCGTCGGTGACCTGCTGCGCGAGCTCACGCGTGGGGACGAGGACCAGGGCGAGCGGGGTCTTCGGCTCTGCCTTGGTTCCGGCGGTGCGGGCCAGCAGCGGGAGTCCGAAGGCGAGCGTCTTGCCGGAGCCGGTGCGGCCGCGGCCGAGCAGGTCGCGTCCGGCGAGGGAGTTGGGGAGCGTCGCGGCCTGGATGGGGAACGGCGCGGTGACGCCCTGCGCGCTCAGCGTCTTCAGCAGGGCGGCGGGCATGTCGAGGTCGGCGAAGTCCGCGACCGGCGGCAGTGCCGGAGTGGTGTTCTCCGGCATGGTGAACTCGCGCGGCGGCGTGGGCTGTTGCCTGCGCTGCTGCTCGGGGGCGCGACGCTTCCCCGCCGCGGGACGAGAGGTGCGGCGGCGGGACGGACGGGCAGAGCTGGTCATGCGGCAGGCCTTCCGGGGACGGGGACAGCATGAGCCGGGGCCCGCACCGACAGCGGTGCGGACCCCGGCCCGGAAATGCTCGATCAGGCGAGATCAGGCGGGGAGGATGTTCTCCGCCTGGGGGCCCTTCTGACCCTGGGTGACGTCGAAGGTCACCTTCTGGCCCTCCTGGAGCTCACGGAAGCCCGAGGTGGCGATGTTCGAGTAGTGGGCGAAGACGTCGGCGCCGCCGCCGTCCTGCTCGATGAAGCCGAAGCCCTTTTCCGAGTTGAACCACTTCACGGTACCGGTGGCCATGTCATTCTCCTTGAACAGGTAGCAGCCCCCATTCCGAGAACGCTCATGAGAACGCCGGATTCCGGGAACACACCCCGGAAAACAATAATGCGCCTGAGGAACATTCCCGTCAGGCGCACATAAAGTCTATGGGTACCAAAACTGCAACACTGAGACCTTAGCACGGCGGACGTGGATCTTCACAGTCGCTCGATGATCGTCACGTTGGCCTGGCCGCCGCCCTCGCACATCGTCTGCAGGCCGTAGCGCCCGCCCGTGCGCTCCAGCTCGTGGAGCAGGGTGGTCATGAGCTTCACGCCGGTCGCGCCGAGGGGGTGGCCGAGGGCGATCGCCCCGCCGTTCACGTTCACCTTCGCGGGGTCGGCGCCGGTCTCCTTCAGCCAGGCGAGGACGACGGGGGCGAACGCCTCGTTGATCTCGACCAGGTCCATGTCGGCGATGCCCATGCCGGTCTTCTTCAGCGCGTACGCGGTCGCGGGGATCGGCGCGGACAGCATGCGGATGGGGTCCTCGCCGCGCACGGAGAGGTGGTGGACGCGGGCACGGGGGGTGAGGCCGTGCTCACGGACCGCGCCCTCGGAGGCGATGAGGAGGGCCGCGGCGCCGTCGGAGACCTGGGAGGAGCAGGCGGCGGTGATGGTGCCGCCGTCGACGACGGGCTTGAGTCCGGCCATCTTCTCCAGGGTGGTGTCGCGGCGCGGCCCCTCGTCGACGCGCACGTCCCCGTGGGCGACGGTCTCGCGGTCGAAGCGGCCCTCGTCGATGGCGCGCAGCGCGCGCTGGTGGGACTGCAGGGCCCACTCCTCCTGGTCACGGCGGGTGATGCCCCATTTCTGGGCGATCAGCTCGGCGCCGTGGAACTGGTTCACCGGTTGGTCGCCGTAGCGGGCGCGCCAGCCTTCGCTGCCGAGGTAGGGGCCGTCGGTGAGGCCGAGGGGTTCGGCGGCCTGCCGGGAGGCGAAGGCGATGGGGATCATCGTCATGTTCTGCACGCCGCCGGCGACGACGAGGTCCTGGGTGCCGGAGAGGACGCCCTGGGCGGCGAAGTGCAGGGCCTGCTGGGAGGAGCCGCACTGCCGGTCGATCGTCACGCCCGGCACCTCCTCGGGGAGGCCGGCCGCCAGCCAGCTCGTCCGGGCGATGTCACCGGCCTGCGGGCCCACGGTGTCCAGGCAGCCGAACACGACGTCCTCGACGGCGGCCGGGTCGACGCCGGTGCGGGTGACGAGTTCCTTGAGGACGTGGGCGCCCAGGTCGGCCGGGTGGACGCCCGAGAGGCCTCCCTTGCGCCGTCCGACGGGTGTGCGGACCGCTTCGACTATGTAGGCCTCGGCCATGGCGGAACCCTTCCGTGTCTGTCGTCTGGGGACGCCGTACGACTAGGTCGGCCGTACGGCGATGCCGTCCAGCACCATCGAGAGGTACTGGCGGGCGATCTCCTCGGGGCTGTGCTGTCCGCCGGGCCGGTACCAGGACGCGGCCACCCATACGGTGTCGCGCACGAACCGGTAGGTGAGGCGGATGTCGAGATCGGCGCGGAAGTTCTCGTCCGCGACCCCGCGCTCCAGGGTCGTCAGCCACGCCTTTTCGAACTTGCGCTGGGACGCCGCGAGGAATTCGAATCGCTCCTGCACGGCGAGGTGTTTGGCCTCTTTCTGGTAGATCGCGACGGCGGCGCGGTGCCGGTCGATCTCCCGGAAGGATTCGGTGACGAGTGCCTCCAGGGTTTCCCGCGGGCCGAGTTCGGCTTCGAGCACCGAGTCGTAGCCCGACCACAGCTCGTCGAGGAAGGACCGCAGGATCTCCTCGAGCATCGATTCCTTGGAGTCGAAGTGGTAGTAGAGGCTGCCGGCGAGCATGCCCGCGTGGTCGGCGATCTTGCGGACGGTGGTGGCGTTGTAGCCCTGGGCCGCGAAGACCTCGGCGGCGGTGTCGAGCAGTTCTCGGCGGCGCTCGGGCGATGCGGTCACCTGGGGCTTCTTCTTCGTAGGCACGCGACCATTGTGGTCCCCGTCGGATCGGTCATGGGTGCTGGCTGCTCACCGAGACGGTCTCGCCCGTCATGTACGAGGAGTAGCCGGAGGCGAGGAACACGATCACATTGGCCACCTCCCACGGCTCGGCGTAGCGGCCGAAGGCCTCCTTCCGCGTCAGCTCCGCCAGCAGTTCGGCCGAGGTGACCTTCACCAGGTGGGGGTGCATGGCGAGGCTGGGCGACACCGCGTTGACCCGGACTCCGTGTTCCGCGGCTTCCACGGCTGCGCAGCGCGTCAGCGCCATGACGCCCGCCTTGGCCGCCGCGTAGTGCGCCTGGCCCTCCTGGGCGCGCCAGCCCACCACCGAGGCGTTGTTGACGATCACGCCCGTGCGGCCGGTGTCGCGGTAGGCGCGCAGGGCGGCCCGGGTGCAGCGGAACGTGCCGGTCAGTGTCACGTCCAGGACTTTGCTCCACTGCTCGTCGGTCATGTCGACGAGGGCCGAAGTCCCGCCGAGTCCCGCGTTGTTGACGACGATGTCGAGTCCGTCGTGCAGGTCGTGGGCGCGGGCGAAGAGGGCGGCGACCTGTTCTTCGTCGGTGACGTCGCAGGGCAGTGCCGCCACGCGTGCGGCGCCGAACTCCTCGGCGAGCGCCTGCTCGGACTCCTTGAGGCGGCGGGCGTGCGCGTCGCTGATGAGGACGCGGGCGCCCTCCTCCAGGAATCTGCGGGCGGTGGCGCCGCCGATGCCGGATCCGGCGGCCGCGGTGATCACGGCGGTGCGGTCGGCGAGCAGGTCGTGCGGCGGCTCGTATGCGGGTGCGGTCATGTCCGTGCCTCCTCGACTCGGCTGCTCGCCTTCCGGTCGAGCGGATCTCGCCGGGAGACCCTCGACGCCGCTCGTGCCGCTACGGTAACCTACCAAACACTTGTTAGGGAAGGATGGTTCCGATGCCCGGACCAGACACCGACGCCGCACCGCCCGTTCTGTACGAGGTCAGGGGCCCGGTCGCGCATGTGACGCTGAACCGGCCGCGGTATCGCAACGCCCAGAATTCGGCGATGACCTACGCCCTGGACGAGGCCTTCTACCGCGCCTCGGCGGACTCCGGCGTGAAGGTCGTGGTGCTCGCGGGCGCCGGCGAGCACTTCTGCGCGGGGCACGACATCGGCACCCCGGAGCGGGACGCGCACCTGCCGTTCGAGCGGCGGGCGGGGCTGTGGTGGGACCACTCCGACAAGCAGGGCGCCGACTCCCGGTTCGCGCGGGAGTCGGAGGTGTATCTGGGGATGTGCCGCCGCTGGCGCGAGCTGCCCAAGCCGGTGATCGCCTCGGTGCACGGGGCGTGTGTGGCGGGCGGGTTGATGCTGGCGTGGGTGTGCGATCTGATCGTGGCGAGCGAGGACGCCTTCTTCGCGGACCCGGTCGTGCGGATGGGGATACCGGGCGTGGAGTACTTCGCGCACCCGTGGGTGATGCCGCCGCGGATCGCGAAGGAGTTCCTGTTCACGGGCGACCGGATGAGCGCGCGCCGGGCGTACGAGGTGGGGATGGTCAACCAGGTGGTGCGGCGGACCGATCTCGGCGCGGAGACGGACGCGCTGGCGCGGCGGGTGGCGGACATGCCGCGGCTGGGTCTCGCCCTGACCAAGCGCGCGGTGAACCAGGCGGAGGACCTGCAAGGGCTGCAGACGGGCATGGACTCGGTGTTCGGCCTGCACCACGTGGCGCACGCGCACAACGCGGAGACGGCGGCCGATTCCCTGGCCGGCATGGACGTCGGGGCGATGAAGCGGGCCGGGGCCGGAAGGACGGGTGCGTGATGGATCTGGACCTCACCCCGGACGAGGACGCGTTCCGCGCCGAGGCGCGCGCGTGGCTGGCGGCGCACGTCCCGGCCGAGCCGCTGCCCTCCCTGGAGACGGAGGAGGGGTTCGCCGCGCACCGCGCGTGGGAGGCCGAGCTGGCCGCGGACCGGTGGTCGGTGGTGTCGTGGCCCGAGGAGTTCGGGGGCCGCGGTGTCGACATCTTCAAGTGGCTCGTCTTCGAGGAGGAGTACTACGCGGCGGGCGCCCCGGGCCGTGTCTCGCAGAACGGCATCAATCTGCTCGCCCCCACGCTCTTCGACCATGCGACGGACGAGCAGCGGGCGCGGGT
The DNA here is from genome assembly GCF_040645755.1 of Streptomyces sp. NPDC046716. Lineage (NCBI taxonomy): Bacteria > Bacillati > Actinomycetota > Actinomycetes > Kitasatosporales > Streptomycetaceae > Streptomyces > Streptomyces sp. NPDC046716. Next base: position 19,384 of record NZ_JBEYYU010000051.1, on the reverse strand, counting down.
GCTGCCGTCCATGGCGAGCGGCGAGGTGATCTGGGCGCAGGCGTGGTCGGAGCCGGAGGCGGGTTCGGACCTGGCGTCCCTGCGGTCGCGGGCGGTGCGCACGGACGGCGGCTGGCGCTTGAGCGGGCAGAAGACGTGGTCGTCGCGGGCCGCGTTCGCGGACCGGGCGTTCGGCATCTTCCGCACGGACCCGGACGCGCCCAAGCCGCATCAGGGGCTCACCTATCTGATGTTCGATCTGCGCGCGCCCGGCGTCACGGTCCGCCCGATCGGCCGGCTCGACGGGAAGCCTGCCTTCGCCGAGCTGTTCCTGGACGACGTGTTCGTGCCGGACGAGGACGTGATCGGCGAGCCCGGCCGGGGCTGGCGCATCGCGATGTCGACGACGGGGAACGAGCGGGGGCTGACCCTGCGCTCCCCCGGCCGTTTCCTCGCCTCCGCCGAGCGGTTGCTGCGGCTGTGGCGGGAGCGCGGCGAGGACCCGGCGGTGCGGGACCGGGTGGCGGACGCGCTGATCGGGGCGCGCGCGTACCAGCTGTTCACGTATGCCAACGCGTCGCGGTTCGCGGCGGGCGAGCAGATCGGTGCCGAGTCGAGTCTCAACAAGGTGTTCTGGTCGGAGTACGACATAGCGCTGCACGAGACGGCGCTCGATCTGCTCGGGGCGGACGGGGAATCGGCGGCGGGCGAGTGGGCCGAGGGGTACGTCTTCTCGCTCGCGGGCCCGATCTACGCGGGGACGAACGAGATACAGCGCGACATCATCGCCGAGCGCCTGCTCGGCCTGCCGAAGGGGCGCCGCTGATGAGGTTCCTGCTGGACACGGAGCAGGCCGAGTTCGGCCGCACCCTCGACCGGATGCTGGGCGCGGCGGACACCCCGTCGGCGGTCCGCGCGTGGGCGGCCGGTGATCCGGGTCCGGGCCGGGAGCTGTGGTCGCGGATCGCGGAGACGGGGGTCTTCGCTCTCGCCGTGCCGGAGGCGTACGACGGCCTGGGCCCACTGCCGGTCGAACTGACGCTCTCGTACGTGGAGTTGGGGCGGCACGCGGTGCCGGGGCCGGTGGTGGAGACGGCGGCCGCGGCGGTGCTGCTGGCCGGCCTGGCGGAGGACGGCGGGGCGGCGAAGGAGTGGCTGCCGAGGATCGCCGCCGGCCGGGCCCTGGTGACGCTGGGCGCGGAGCCGCGTGCGTACGTGCTGGACGCGGACGTCGCGGACGCGGTGTTCGTCGCGGCGGGGTCGGAGGTGCGGCGCGCCGCGGTGCGGGAGGCGTGTGGGGAGTCGGCCGATCCGGCGCGGCGGCTGTTCCGGGTCGAGTCCGGTGAGGTCGTCGCGCAGGACGCGGCGCGGGCCGTGGCGCGGGCCGGCGATCTGGCCGCGCTGCTCACCGCCGCGCAGTCGCTCGGGGTCGGCCTCGAACTGCTGCGCAGAACGGTCGAGTACGTGGGGCAGCGCGAGCAGTTCGGGGCGCCGATCGGCTCGTTCCAGGCGGTCAAGCACCGGCTGGCGGACGCGCTGCTCGGGCTGGAGTTCGCGCGGCCGCTGGTGTTCGGGGCGGCGCTGTCCCTGGCGGGCCGGGACGCCGCCACGGACGACGGCGCGGGCGGGCGAGCCGACGCCAGAGCGGGGAAGGACGTGGCGGCGGCCAAGGTGGCGGCGGGTGAGGCGGCGTACCGGGCGGCCCGGGCGGCGCTGCAACTGCACGGTGCCGTGGGGTACACGGAGGAGCTGGATCTGTCGTTGTGGCTGCGGAAGGCGCGGCCGTTGCGGGACGCGTGGGGGACGCCTGCGCGGTGCCGGGCGCGTGTGCTGTCACCGGAGCGATGAGGGAGCGGCGCGGATGTCACTGGACGGCAAGGTCGCGATCGTCACGGGGGCCGGGCGCGGTCAGGGTGCCGTCGAGGCCCGGCTGTTCGCCGAGGCCGGGGCGCGGGTCGTGCTGACGGACGTACGGGAGGAGGAGGGCCGCGAGGTCGCCGCATCGCTCGGCGGACAGGGGCTGTTCGTGCGGCACGACGTGACGTCGGCCGACGACTGGGCCGGTGCCGTGCGGGCCGCGCTCGACGCCTTCGGGCGCCTCGACACCCTGGTGAACAACGCGGCGCTGTGGCGCACCGCGTCCGTCGAGGACGAGACGTACGAGAACTTCGAGACGCTGCTCAGGGTCAATCTGCTGGGCCCGTTCCTGGGGATCCAGGCCGTCGTGCCCGCGCTGAGAGCGGTCGGCGGCGGCGCGATCGTGAACATCGCGTCGACCGCCGGACTCATCGGCATCAAGGGGCACGCGGCGTACGGGTCGTCGAAGTTCGGCCTGCGCGGGCTCACCCGGTCCTCGGCGCTGGACCTCGCGCCGTACGGGATCCGGGTGAACTCCGTGCATCCGGGGGCGATCGACACCCCGATGGTGGCGGCGTCGGTCGGCGGGCGGGACTGGTCGCATCTGCCGCTGGGCCGGATGGGCCGCGCCGACGAGGTCGGGCCGCTCGTGCTCTTCCTCGCGTCGGACGCGGCGTCGTACATCACAGGGGCGGAGTTCACGGTGGACGGCGGGTCGACCACCGGCTGAGCACGCGGCCGGCTCTCGGCCCGGGTGGTTCAAGCGGATCGAGGGCCGACCGGGACGGGGACGACGGCGGTGGGGCCCATGGCGCGGAGCGGGGCGACTCCGGCGACGAGCGCGGCGTCGTACCGGCCGAGCACCCGGCCCGCGACCTCGGCCCCCTCCTCGCCGAGCGCCACGACGAGGGTCGCTTCGGGGCCGACTTCGAGGCGGCCGCGCACGACGGCGACGGACGGGGCCGTGGGCAGGGCGTCGCGCCGCCACATGACATTGAGGTTGACGACGTTTCCGGCGCCGAGCAGCCGGCAGTCGGTGGGGACGTCGCCGGGCAGGTCCTGCGGCACGTACGGGCCGTCGACGAGGACGGTCCGGTCGCCGACGGTCAGTTCCATGCCGTCGCCGTCGGCCATGGTGAGGGTGCGGTCGACGCCGGGGAACGCGGAGAAGGGGCCGTCGGCCGCGACCTCCGCGAGGCTCACCCGCCAGGTGAAGTCCGCCATGTCCGCGCCTTGCGGGTGGCAGAAGATCTCGCGGGTGACGCCGCCGCCGTTCTTCCAGGGGGCGGCGGTGCGGTCAGCGGCGGGGAGGTCCCGTACGTCGATGTCGATCACGAAGCCCGAGCGTACGGGACCGCTCCGAGGGCCTGACCAGGGCCTCGGCCCGCCTTGGGGACCCACCCCGGCGCGGCTTCTCCCCCTGCCGGGCTCCGGGCCCCGCTCAAGCCCTCGGCCCGGCCGCCCGGAAGGCGGGCAGGGCGAACACGCGCGCCTTGCCCGCCTCGGGCATCAGCTCGACCAGCGGCAGGACCAGTTCCCACAGGTTGCGTCGCTCCACATCGAGGAGGAGCGCCGTCAGGTCGGTCTCCGGCAGCCCGGCCGCCGTCGCGGCGATCACCGTGCGCGATCCGGCCGGCAGCGCGTCCACCAGCGGCAGGAACACGGCCCACAGACCGCTCGCCACCACGGCCCGCACCACGTCCGCGAGGAGCGCCGGATCGCGCAGCGCTGGGAGCGCGGCGACGGTGCGCAGCCGGTCGTCGTCGAGCAGCGCGACGAGCGGCAGCAGCGCCTGCCACAGTCCCTGGGCCGCCACGGTGGACACCAGGGACTCCAGTTCCTCCTGGGGGCGGTCGGCGGTGAGTTCCGCGATCTGGGTGCGCCGCTCGCCGGTGACCATGCCGGCCATGGCCAGCGCCTCCGGCCACATCCCCGCGCCGGAGGCCGCCGCGAGGACCCGGGCCAGCCGCTCCTGCCCCATCAGTTCGACGATCCGGCCGAGCCGGTCGCGCCGGTCGATGAGGAAGCCGGTGCGCAGCACGGCCGCGTCGTCGACCCGCGGGATGATCCGGAGCAGCGCGGAGTCCCGCAGATGTCCGACGAACCGCCCCATCGTGAGGTGGTCGCCGCGGCCCGCGAGGGCCACCGCGATGCGCACGAGGAGGTCCTCGTCGAGCCGGTCGACGATGTCGGGGATGCGGCGCGGGTCGAGGTGGGCGCAGGCCTCCGCGGTGAAGGCGACCGGCAGTCTGTCGATGACGGCGGCGGCCCGCGCGGGTTCCATCCGGCCCGCGACGGCGCCGGCGAGCCGGGGCCCGAGCGCCTTCTGCGCGATGGCGGCGGAGACGGTCGCGGGCACCAGCTTCGTGGCGGCGGCGATCCGGTCGATCATGTCGGGCGCCCGGTCGAAGAGCGCGGCGACGGCCTGTTCGCGAAAGCGCCGCAGGTCGGCGGCGGACCGCCCGTCGAGGAAGGAGAGGCCTCCCGGGGCGACGGCGAGCACCCGCTCGATCTTGAGCACTTCGGCACGGCACTGCAGCCGGTCGGAGCTGTTCACGGTCGGGGGCCTCCTGACGGGCGGAACAGGATCTTGCGGACGGGGCCCCTGGCCACCGCGGGCACCACGGTGAGCGCCCTCTCCGCGGCCTCGTTCAGACCGGCGGCGCGGCGCTCGTGCTCGCGGCGCAGTGCGTCACTCAGCACGGTGAGCTGCCCTGTCGCCAGGTCGGCGAAGCCGGCGGGGGGCCGGGCGCCCAGCTCCTCCTCCAGTTCCCCCAGTCGCGACAACGCTTCGGTGCTCACAGGACCTCCCGTGACCTTGTGTGCGGGAAGGGTGACTCCGCCCGAGCCTGACCCTCGACTGACATCCAGTCAATAGTGGGCCGCGGCTGTGGGCGTCCACCCCGCTCCGGGGTGGAGGTGTCGTGGCTTTACTGTGTGCCGCATGAAACGCGCCGGATGCCTGGTCCTCTCCTTCATCGCCGTGGCCCCCGCCGCCACGGCGGCGTTCTACTTCCTGTCGCCCGGCGGCGAGAGCGACGACTCCTCCGCCCGCCCCGCGGCGTCGGCGTCGGCGCACTCCTCCGCGCAGGACGGGTCGGCCGCGGAGCGCAGGGCCGACGACAAGATGATCGCGAGCCTGCCGCCGGGCCTGGCCGCGCCGGAGAAGAAGGAGTTGGCCCAGCAGATCGTCGCCAGCGCCGAGAACTCCACCCTCGACTGGCACAGCGCGTACGGCTACATAGAAGACATAGGCGACGGCCAGGGCTACACGGCCGGCATCATCGGTTTCTGCACCGGCACCCACGACCTCCTGACCCTGGTCGAGCGCTACACGAAGAAGCATCCCGACAACGGCCTCGCCCGCTATCTCCCCGCCCTGCGCAAGGTCGACGGCACGGACTCGCACGACGGCCTGGACCCGGGCTTCACGGCCGCCTGGAAGAGCGAGGCCGGCCGACAGGCCTTCCGCGACGCCCAGGACGACGAACGCGACCGCGTCTACTTCGACCCCGCGGTCCGCCTCGCCAAGCTGGACGGCCTCGGCACACTCGGCCAGTTCATCTACTACGACGCGATGGTCTTCCACGGCCCCGGCACCGGCCCCACCAGCTTCTACGGCCTGCGCGAGGCGACGCTCGGGGAGGCCGACACCCCGTCGCAGGGCGGCAAGGAGGCGGCGTACCTCGACATCTTCCTCGACCTGCGCCGCAAGGCGATGCTGACGAAGAAGGCGGGCCTCGACACCAGTCGCGTCGACACGGCCCAGCGCCGGTTCCTCTACGACGGCAACCTCTCCCTCAAGACGCCGCTGACGTGGCAGGTGTACGGAGAGACGTACCGGGTGCGGTGAGACGGGCACTTCGAGGGCGCACTCGTGCAACCAAACGTGAAGATGATGTGTCTGAAACGTGTAGCGCTCGCGCACACCGCCGCTCGCGGTGTGCCTGCGCGAGGCTCAACACCGTCTCCACGCAAGCCCGTTAGGAACATACATGCAGATACGTCCGGCTTTGACCGCCACCTCCGTTCTCTCCGTCTCCGCGGTGGCGGCCGTGGCCCTGCTGACCGCGGCTCCCGCGTACGCGACCGAGTACAGCTCGGCGCTGAAGGTGCGCGGGGTGCAGTACGACGCCCCGGGCAGGGACGACAACCGCTGCTCCGGCGGCAACACGTACAAGGAGTACGTGACCATCAAGAACTACTCCCGGACCGCGACGGTGAACCTCAAGGGGTACGTGGTCAAGGACAAGACCGGCAACCGGTTCACCTTCACCAAGAGCCACACCCTCCAGCCCGGCGACTACGTCCGCCTGCGCGGCGGCAAGGGCACGGACTCGGACGCCAAGAACGTCGTGTACCGCAACAACTGCAACTTCATGTGGAACAACGACAAGGACACGATCTACCTGTACAAGCCGTCGGGCGCGCACGCGGACACCCACGCGTACACGAAGTCGGGCAACGACCGTGACGGGAACGGGTACATCAGCTTCCACAACTGACGGCGAACGCACCGCGACGCCCGCCCAGTCGTCCGGTCGGGGACAGTGGGGCGAGCGTCGCGCTCTGTTCCGTACGCCGTTGTACGGGACGTTCTTTGGTCAAGCCGGGCGGATCGTCACACCATGAGGGCGCGGTCCGTCGGCTTGATCGGGGCGGGGAGTTCCGAGGCGCCGGTCAGGAACCGGTCGACGCCGCGGGCGGCCGAGCGGCCCTCCGCGATCGCCCAGACGATGAGCGACTGGCCGCGGCCGGCGTCGCCGGCCACGAAGACGCCCGGCACGTTCGTCTGGAAGTCGGCGTCGCGGGCGATGTTGCCGCGCTCGTCGAGGTCCAGGGCGAACTGCGAGACCATGCCGTTCTCCTGGTCGGTGCCGGTGAAGCCCATGGCGAGGGTGACCAGCTGGGCGGGGATCTTGCGCTCCGTGCCCGGCTTCGGGGTCAGCTTGCCGTCGATGAACTCCACCTCGGTGAGGTGCAGCCACTGGACGTTGCCGTCCTCGTCGCCCTCGAAGTGGGTCGTCGAGACGGAGTAGACCCGCTCGCCGCCCTCCTCGTGGGCCGAGGTGACCTTGTAGAGCATGGGGAAGGTCGGCCAGGGCTGCGAGACCGGGTTCCGGTCGTCGCCGGGGCGCGGCATGATCTCCAGCTGGGTGACCGAGGCGGCGCCCTGGCGGTGGGCGGTGCCCACGCAGTCGGCGCCGGTGTCGCCGCCGCCGATGACGACGACGTGCTTGCCCTCGGCGGTGATGGGGGGCTGCACGAAGTCGCCCTCCTGCACCTTGTTGGAGAGCGGCAGGTACTCCATCGCGAAGTGGATGTCGTTCAGCTCACGGCCCGGGACCGGCAGGTCGCGGGAGATCGTGGCGCCCGCGGCGATCACGACGGCGTCGTGGCGCTTGCGGAGCTTGGCGGCGTCTATGTCGCGGCCGATCTCCACGCCCGTACGGAACTTGGTGCCCTCCGCGCGCATCTGCTCGATGCGGCGGTTGATGTGGCGCTTCTCCATCTTGAACTCGGGGATGCCGTAGCGGAGCAGGCCGCCGATGCGGTCGGCGCGCTCGTAGACGACGACCGTGTGACCGGCCCGCGTCAGCTGCTGGGCGGCGGCGAGACCCGCCGGGCCCGAGCCGATGACGGCGACGGTCTTGCCCGACAGGCGCTCGGGGATCTGCGGGGCGACGTCGCCCCGGTCCCACGCCTGGTCGATGATCGAGACCTCGACGTTCTTGATGGTGACGGGCGGCTGGTTGATGCCCAGCACACACGCCGACTCGCACGGAGCGGGGCACAGGCGGCCTGTGAACTCCGGGAAGTTGTTCGTCGCGTGCAGGCGCTCCTGCGCCGCCGACCAGTCCTCGCGGTACGCGTAGTCGTTCCACTCGGGGATCAGGTTCCCCAGCGGGCAGCCGTTGTGGCAGAACGGGATGCCGCAGTCCATGCAGCGCGAGGCCTGCTTGCTGATGATGGGGAGCAGGGAGCCGGGAACGTAGACCTCGTTCCAGTCCTGCACGCGCTCGCCGACGGGGCGGGTCTCGGCGACCTCGCGCCCGTGGTTGAGAAAGCCCTTGGGATCAGCCATTGGTCGCCGCCTCCATCATCTTCTCGGTGATCTCGGTCTCCGAGAGACCGTCTCGCTCGGCGGCGTCCTTGGCGGCGAGCACTGCCTTGTACGTGCTGGGGATGATCTTGCTGAAGCGGTCCACCGCGGCGTCCCACTCGCCCAGGAGCTTCTCGGCGACCGTGGAGCCGGTCTCCTCCTGGTGGCGGCGCACCACGTCGTGCAGCCACTGCTTGTCGGTGTCGTCGAGGGGCTCGACCGCGGACTGGCTTGCGCCGTTCACGTTGTCGGCGTCCAGGTCGATGACGTAGGCGATGCCGCCCGACATGCCGGCCGCGAAGTTGCGGCCCGTCTCGCCGAGGACCACCGCGTGACCGCCGGTCATGTACTCGCAGCCGTGGTCGCCCACGCCTTCCGAGACGACCGTGGCACCGGAGTTGCGGACGCAGAAGCGCTCGCCGGTGCGGCCGCGCAGGAACAGCTCGCCGCCCGTCGCGCCGTACGCGATGGTGTTGCCGGCGATCGTCGAGTACTCGGCGAGGTGGTCGGCGCCGCGGTCCGGGCGGACGATGACGCGGCCGCCCGAGAGGCCCTTGCCGACGTAGTCGTTGGCGTCGCCCTCGAGGCGCAGCGTGACACCGCGCGGGACGAAGGCGCCGAAGGACTGGCCCGCAGATCCGGTGAAGGTGATGTCGATGGTGTCGTCGGGCAGGCCCGCGCCACCGAACTTCTTCGTCACCTCGTGGCCGAGCATGGTGCCGACCGTGCGGTTGATGTTGCGGATGGCGACCTGGGCGCGCACCGGCTGGGCGTCGGCCTGGTCGTTCGCCGCGAGGGCGTCGGCCGCGAGCTTGATCAGCTCGTTGTCGAGCGCCTTCTCCAGGCCGTGGTCCTGGGTGATCAGCTGGTGGCGCACGGCGCCGTCCGGCAGCTCGGGCACGTAGAAGAGCGGCTCCAGGTCGAGGCCCTGCGCCTTCCAGTGGTTCACGGCCCGCTCGGTGTCGAGGAGTTCGGCGTGGCCGACGGCCTCCTCGATGGTGCGGAAGCCCAGCTCGGCGAGGATCTCGCGGACCTCTTCGGCGATGAACTCGAAGAAGTTGACGATGTACTCGGCCTTGCCGGAGAACCGCTCGCGCAGCGTCGGGTTCTGCGTGGCGATGCCGACCGGGCAGGTGTCCAGGTGGCAGACGCGCATCATGACGCAGCCGGAGACGACGAGCGGCGCGGTCGCGAAACCGAACTCCTCGGCGCCGAGCAGCGCGGCGATGACGACGTCGCGGCCGGTCTTCAGCTGGCCGTCGGTCTGCACGACGATGCGGTCGCGCAGGCCGTTGAGCAGCAGGGTCTGCTGGGTCTCGGCGAGGCCCAGCTCCCAGGGACCGCCCGCGTGCTTGAGCGAGGTGAGCGGCGAGGCGCCCGTGCCGCCGTCGTGGCCGGAGATGAGGACCACGTCCGCGTGCGCCTTGGAGACACCCGCGGCGACCGTGCCGACGCCGACCTCGGAGACCAGCTTCACGTGGATGCGGGCCTGCGGGTTGGCGTTCTTGAGGTCGTGGATCAGCTGAGCCAGGTCCTCGATGGAGTAGATGTCGTGGTGCGGCGGCGGGGAGATCAGGCCCACGCCCGGCGTCGAGTGACGCGTCTTGGCGACCCACGGGTAGACCTTGTGGCCGGGCAGCTGACCGCCCTCACCGGGCTTGGCGCCCTGGGCCATCTTGATCTGGATGTCGTCGGCGTTGACCAGGTACTCCGAGGTCACACCGAAGCGGCCGGAGGCGACCTGCTTGATCGACGAGCGGCGCGCCGGGTCGTACAGACGGTCGGCGTCCTCGCCGCCCTCACCGGTGTTGGACTTGCCGCCCAGCTGGTTCATCGCGATGGCGAGGGTCTCGTGGGCCTCGCGCGAGATGGAGCCGTAGGACATGGCGCCGGTCGAGAACCGCTTGACGATCTCCGAGACGGGCTCGACCTCGTCGATGGAGATCGGCTGCCGGTCGGCGCCCTCGCCGTTCTTGAAGCCGAACAGGCCGCGCAGCGTCATCAGGCGCTCCGACTGCTCGTTCACCCGGCCCGTGTACTTCTTGAAGATGTCGTAGCGGCGCGAGCGGGTCGCGTGCTGGAGGCGGAAGACCGTGTCCGGGTCGAACAGGTGCGGCTCGCCCTCGCGGCGCCACTGGTACTCGCCGCCGATCTCCAGGGCGCGGTGCGCCGGGGCGATGCCGGAGGCGGGGTACGCCTTGGCGTGGCGGGCGGCGACCTCTCCGGCGACGACCTCGAGACCGGCGCCGCCGATCTTGGTGGTCGTGCCGCTGAAGTACTTCTCCACGAAGGCCTCGTCGAGGCCGACGGCCTCGAAGACCTGGGCGCCGCGGTAGGAGGCGACCGTGGAGATGCCCATCTTCGACATGACCTTGAGGACGCCCTTGCCGAGCGCGTAGATCAGGTTCCGGATGGCCTGCTCGGCCTCTATGTCGTTGAGGAAGGTGCCGGCGCGGACCAGGTCCTCGACCGACTCCATCGCCAGGTACGGGTTGACGGCCGCGGCGCCGAAGCCGATGAGCAGGGCGACGTGGTGGACCTCGCGGACGTCACCGGCCTCGACGAGCAGGCCCACCTGGGTGCGCTGCTTCGTGCGGATGAGGTGGTGGTGGACGGCGGCGGTGAGCAGCAGCGACGGGATCGGCGCGTGCTCGGCGTCGGAGTGCCGGTCGGAGAGCACGATCAGGCGGGCGCCGGCCTCGAGGGCGGCGTCGGCCTCGGCGCAGATCTCGTCGAGGCGGGCGGCCAGCGCGTCGCCGCCGCCGGAGACCCGGTAGAGGCCGGAGAGCGTCGCGGCCTTCATGCCGGGCATGTCGCCGTCGGCGTTGATGTGGATGAGCTTGGCCAGCTCGTCGTTGTCGATCACCGGGAAGGGCAGGGTGACCGAGCGGCAGGAGGCGGCCGTGGGCTCCAGGAGGTTGCTGCCCGGGCCGAGCGAGGAGCGCAGCGAGGTGACGAGCTCCTCGCGGATGGCGTCCAGCGGCGGGTTCGTGACCTGCGCGAAGAGCTGGGTGAAGTAGTCGAAGAGCAGCCGCGGGCGGGCCGAGAGGGCCGCGATCGGGGTGTCGGTGCCCATCGAGCCGATCGGCTCGGCGCCGGCCTTGGCCATGGGCGCGACGAGGATGCGCAGCTCTTCCTCGGTGTAGCCGAAGGTCTGCTGGCGGCGCGTGACGGAGGCGTGCGTGTGCACGATGTGCTCGCGCTCGGGCAGGTCGGAGAGCTCGATCTCGCCGGCCTCCAGCCACTCCGCGTAGGGCTGCTCGGCGGCGAGGCCGGCCTTGATCTCGTCGTCCTCGATGATGCGGTGCTCGGCGGTGTCCACGAGGAACATGCGGCCGGGCTGGAGGCGGCCCTTCTTGACGACCTTGGACGGGTCGATGTCGAGGACGCCGACCTCGGAGCCGAGCACGACGAGACCCTCGTCGGTGACCCAGTAGCGGCCGGGGCGCAGACCGTTGCGGTCGAGAACCGCGCCGACCTGGGTGCCGTCGGTGAAGGTGACGCAGGCCGGGCCGTCCCAGGGCTCCATCATCGTGGAGTGGTACTGGTAGAAGGCGCGCCGGTCGGCGTCCATGGAGTCGTGGTTCTCCCACGCCTCCGGGATCATCATCAGGACGCTGTGCGGAAGCGAACGTCCGCCGAGGTGCAGCAGCTCCAGGACCTCGTCGAACGACGCCGAGTCCGACGCGTCCGGCGTACAGATCGGGAAGATCCGGTCGAGGGTCGCCTGCGAGGAGCCGAACAGCTCGGAGGCGAGCTGCGACTCACGGGCGCGCATCCAGTTGCGGTTGCCCTTGACGGTGTTGATCTCACCGTTGTGGGCGACGAACCGGTACGGGTGCGCGAGCGGCCACGACGGGAAGGTGTTCGTCGAGAAGCGCGAGTGGACCAGGGCGATCGCCGACGCGAAGCGGCGGTCGGAGAGGTCGGGGAAGAAGGGCTCCAGCTGGCCGGTGGTCAGCATGCCCTTGTAGACGATCGTGCGGGCGGAGAGCGACGGGAAGTAGACACCGGCCTCCCGCTCGGCGCGCTTGCGCAGGACGAAGGCCTTGCGGTCGAGCGCGATGTCCTTCGAGGTGCCGTCCGCGACGAAGAGCTGGCGGAACGCCGGCATCGTGGAGCGGGCGGTGGCGCCGAGCAGCTGCGGGGCGACGGGCACCTCGCGCCATCCGAGCACGTTCAGGCCCTCTTCACCGGCGATCGTCTCGACCTGCGCGGCGAAGGACTCGGTGTCGGCCTCCGGGAGGAAGGCGATACCGACGGCGTACGCACCCGCGGCGGGCAGGTCGAAGTCGACCGCTTCGCGCAGGAAGGCGTCCGGAACCTGGGACAGGATGCCCGCGCCGTCGCCCGAGTCGGGCTCGGAGCCGGTGGCACCGCGGTGTTCCAGATTGCGCAGAACGGTGAGCGCCTGCTCGACCAGCGTGTGGCTCGCCTCACCGGTGAGGGTGGCCACGAAGCCGACGCCGCAGGCGTCGTGCTCGTTGCGCGGGTCGTACATGCCCTGGGCGGCAGGGCGAGCATCCATGTGCGACCAGTTCTGGCCGGCGGAATGCTGGGACGGCTGGCGCGGCGTACGCATCGGCTCTCCCGTCGTCGTCGTGGCATTTTCAAGTGCCGAGGGACGACGTTGGCCCTCTGCTGGGTACTGCGAAGTGCATGCTGCTGCAAAATTTCACGCAGGTTACATGATGAAGCGAATCCCGAGAAGTGGATACTTCGTTCCAACATGCGGACGCCGCGGGTGGCGGCGAGAGGCGGCCCGGCGGGCAGATCGATGACCGGAGGAGCCGACGGTGCGCCGCGGGCCTCATTGCCCACAGCGCTTACGGCTCATGCCCCGTGGTCAAGTAATCGAAACCGTCCAGTAACGACTACTTATGCAAGGCCCTGTATAGCCATCATCCGGCCGTGACCTGGCGACCGTCAACCTATCGCCGTACCGAAAAGACTGCCCAGGAGATAGGTCACACCCGCCGCGGCCCCGCCCAGGGCCAACTGCCGCAGTCCGCTGAACCACCACGAGCGGGCCGTCACCTTGGCCACGACCGCGCCGCACGCGAAGAGCCCGAGGAGCGCGAGAACCACGGCCGGCCACAGATCGCTCGCGCCGAGCAGATAGGGCAGTACGGGGATCAGGGCACCCAGCGCGAACGCCCCGAAGGAGGAGACCGCGGCCACCGTCGGCGAGGGGAGATCGCCGGGGTCGATGCCCAACTCCTCGCGGGCGTGGATCTCCAGCGCCTGCTCCGGGTCCGCGGACAGCTGCGCGGCGACCTCGCGGGCGAGCTCCGGTTCGACGCCGCGCGAGATGTACAGCTCGGCCAGCTCCCGCTCCTCGTCGGCCGGGTGCTTCTTCAACTCGCGCCGCTCGACGTCGAGTTCGGCCTCGACCAGCTCGCGCTGGGAGGCGACGGAGGTGTACTCGCCGGCCGCCATGGAGAAGGCGCCGGCGGCCAGCCCGGACAGGCCGGTGATGATGATCGTCTGCTGGGCGACGGCGCCGCCCGCGACACCGGCCATCAGCGCGAAGTTGGAGACCAGGCCGTCCATCGCGCCGAACACCGCGGGGCGCAGCCAGCCGCCGTTCACATCGCGGTGCGTGTGGTTGTCCCGGTGCGCGTCGTGGAGCGTCGCCTCGGTCTCGATGATGGCCATTCCGCTGATCCCCGTCCCCTGTCATCGCCTGCGTTCCTTGCTCCCTACGGCCTCGAAAGTACGCGCGAAAAATGGCCTCCGCTAGCAAGGAAGGCCGTACTTACCTGGGCTTTTGCACCCTCCGCAACGAGGTCAGAGGCTCACCCGTGAGATGGATCACGCGATCGGCCCGTTGACCGCGGGGAAATATGATCGCAACATCTGTAAACGTTTCCAGATACGGGAAACGTTTACAGAAGCCGGGATCTCCCGGACAGGACCGGCACAACCGACGCAGGCGACAACCAACGGCATGGGGGCAGCGCGATGGGTACGAGCACGGGTCAGCCGACGATCGTGTCGATCGCGGAGCGCGCCGGCGTCTCCATCGCCTCCGTCTCCCGGGTCCTGAACGGCGTGGGGGCCCGCCGCGACACCGTCCTCAAGGTCGAGCGCGCCGCCGCCGAACTCGGCTATGTGCCGAACGCGGTGGCCCGCTCCCTCAAGGGCGGCCGCACCCGCCAGCTCACCTTCGCGATGCCCGACATCGGCAACCCGGTGTACGTGGCGATGGTCCGCGCCATCCAGACCGTCGCCAAGGCCGCCGGCTACCGGCTGCTCCTGCACTCCACGGACGCCGTCGTCGACGACGAGCTCGCGGTGCTGCGCAGCCTCGGCGACCGCACCAGCGACGGCCTCATCATCTGCCCCATCCGCATCACGGACGCCCACGTCGAGGCGCTGCGCACCGCGGCGGGCCCGGTCGTGGTCATAGGTTCGCTGCCCGACGGAGTGCCCGTGGACAGTGTGCGTGCCGACTCCGTCGCGGGCGCCGCGCTCGCCGTGCGCCATCTGCACGACACGGGGCGCCGCCGGATCGCCTTCGTCAACGGCCCGGCGGACACGGTCCCCGGGCGCAACCGCGACGAGGGCTACCGGACGGCCCTGGCCGACTGCGGACTCGGGTACGACCCGGAGCTTGTCGTGCACACGGACTTCGGCATCGAGTCGGGCGCCGAGGCCGCCGACCGGCTGCTCGCGGAGGGCCGCCCCGACGCGGTCTTCTGCGCCAACGACCAGCTCGCGCTCGGCGCCGCCCGCGCCCTGCACGCACGTGGCCTGCGCATACCCGAGGACGTCGCCGTCGCCGGGATGGACGACAGCATGCTCGCGCAGGCCGGCTGGCCGCCGCTGACCAGCGTCGACCTGGGTTCCACCGAACGCGGCCGGCGCGCCGCCGAACTTCTCCTGCACCGCCTCGACACCGCCGAGCCGGTGACCGGGACCGCCATCCCCCGCTCCACCACCGCCCCGCCCCGCCTCGTCGTCCGTGCCTCCACGGGCCGGGCGGCGCCCGACAGTTGAGAGTCACGAGGTTCGAGCCATGAGTCTCACCGCCTCCCGGGACAGTGCCGTCCCGGGCAGCCGCGGCACACCGCCGCCCCGCACTCCCGGCCAGCGCAAACGCGCGCTCGGTCTGGACCGCGGCGCGTGGTTCCTGCTGCTCCCCGCGCTGATCCCGATCCTGATACTCAGCGTGGGCCCCCTTCTGTACGGCATCTCGCTCGCCTTCACGGACTCACAGGCGGGGCGCACCGCCCCGACCCAGTTCGTCGGCGTGGACAACTTCCTGGACCTGCGCCACGACGGGCTGTTCTGGGAGTCGTTCCGCATCGGCCTGATCTGGGCCGTGTGCGTGACGGCGCTGCAGTTCGTGCTGGCCCTCGGCCTGGCCCTGCTGCTCAACCAGAACCTGCGGTTCCGCTGGCTGGCCCGCACCCTCGCGCTCGTCCCCTGGGCGATGCCCGAGGTCGTCGTCGGCATCATGTGGCGGCTCGTCTACCACTCGGACGCGGGCGTGCTGAACAAGACGCTGACGCAGTTGGGGCTCATCCACGAGAACGTCGACTGGCTGTCGGACCTCTCCTACGCGCTGCCCGCGGTCATCGTGGTCGGCGTCTGGGCGGGCATGCCGCAGACGACGGTCGTGCTCCTGGCCGGTCTGCAGAACGTGCCGCACGAACTGCGCGAGGCCGCCCAGCTCGACGGTGCGGGCCTGTGGCGCCGCTTCACCACGGTCACCTGGCCGGCCCTGAAGCCCGTCGTCCTCGCCGTCACCGCGCTGAACTTCATCTGGAACTTCAACTCCTTCGGCCTGGTGTACGTGCTGACCCAAGGAGGGCCGGGCGGCAAGACCCGGCTGCCGATGCTGTTCGCGTACGAAGAGGCCTTCAAGTACGGGCAGTTCGGCTACGCCGCCGCGATGGGCCTGGTCATGGTCGCCGTGATCGCGGTGCTGCTCACCGTGTTCCTGCGCAAGAAGCTGAAGGAGGACGCGGCATGAGCACCTCCCGGACGCTCCGACGGACCGCGGGCCGCACGGGCCAGTACGCGGCCCTGCTCTGCTACATGGTCTTCCTGGCCTTCCCCTTCCTCTGGCTGCTCTCCACGTCCTTCAAGTCCGCGCAGGAACTGGGCTCGATCGACCCGACGTGGATCCCGCTCCACCCGAGCCTGGACAACTACCGCGCGGCCTTCGACGCGCAGCCGCTGCTGCGCTCGGCGCTCAACAGTCTGGTCGTCGCGGTCAGCGCCTCGGTGATCTCGGTCGCGATCGCGGTCCCGGCGGCGTACGTGATGGTGCGCTACAAGACGCGGGTGAGCCAGGCGGGCACGGCCTGGATCCTGGTCAGCCAGATGTTCCCGTTCGTCCTGGTGATCATCCCGCTGTTCCTGGTCCTGAAGAACCTGCACATGATCGACAGCCTCCTCGGCCTGATCATCGTGTACGTCGTCTGGAACCTGCCCTTCTCCCTGTGGATGCTCCAGGGCTACGTCAAGTCGGTGCCGGCCTCCCTGGAGGAGGCGGCGGCGATGGACGGGGCGAGCCGCTTCCGCACGCTCGTCAGCGTGGTCCTGCCGCTCCTCGCGCCCGGCCTGGTGGCGACGCTGATGTTCTCCTTCGTCACCGCCTGGAACGAGTTCTTCTTCGCCCTCGTGCTCCTCAAGTCCCCGGAGAACCAGACGATGTCGGTCATCCTCACCCGCTTCCTCGGCGCCGAGGGCGTCGCGGACCTCGGCCCGCTGGCCGCCGCCTCGGTCCTGGCCACCATCCCCAGCCTCGTCTTCTTCGCGCTGCTCCAGCGGCGGCTCGTCGGCGGCATGATGAGCGGGGCGGTGAAGGGCTGATGCGCAGGCGCACCTTCCTCACCGCCGCCGCGGCGGGCCTGGCCGGAGCCGCCGTCGCGGGCTGCGCCGGTTCGGACTCCGAGTCGGCCGACGGCACGGTCACCCTCGAATTCCTCAGCCTGGCCTGGCAGAAGGAGTCCGTCGACGCCAACAAGGCGCTCGTCGCCGGGTGGAACAAGGCGCACCCGAAGACCCGGGTCAAGTACATCCAGGGCAGCTGGGACAACATCCACGACCAGCTCCTCACCTCCTTCGAGGGCGGCGAGGCGCCGGACATCTTCCACGACGACGCCTCCGACCTCACGGACTTCGGCTACGGCGGCTACCTCGCCGACCTGTCCTCCTACCTCCCGGAGTCCCTGAAGCGGGACATCCCGAAGGCGGCCTGGGCGACGACGACGTTCGACGGCAAGATCTACGGCGTGCCGTTCCTCCAGGAGCCGCGCGTGCTCATCGCCAACGCGAAGCTGCTGAAGGAGTCCGGCGTCCGCGTCCCGACCGCCGACCGCCCCTGGACCTGGGACGAGTTCGAGGCCGTCGCCGAACGGCTGACGCGCGGCAGGAACCGCTACGGCGTCGCCTGGTCCATGAAGGAACCGGTCAGCCAGTCGGTGAACCTGTCCCTGTCCACCGGCGGGAAGATCTTCTACGAGGACGGGGACGGCAAGAACGAGATCCGCTACGACGACCGCGACTCGGCCGTCGCCCAGCTGATCAACCGCCAGGTGAACCAGGACCGCACGGCCCCCACGTCGGGCCTCGGCATGTCGGGTTCCGACACCCTGCCGGGCTTCTTCGCGGGCCGCTACGCGATGCTGCCGCTCAACTTCTCGTACCGCCAGCAGGTGAAGCAGCAGGCGCCCAAGGGCTTCGACTGGACGGTGCTGCCGATGCCGTCGGGCGCCGGCGGGCTGGCCCAGGGCACGGCGCCGCAGACCCTCTCGGTCTCCGCGGACAGCCGGCACAAGAAGGAGGCCGCGGCCTTCGTCGCGTACCTCACGCAGGCCCGGCACCAGGTCCAACTGGCGCGCGGCGACTGGCTGCTGCCCACCAGCACCGAGGCACTGAAGGACCCCGCGCTCACCACGACGGCGTACGGCTGGCGGACCGGCGCCGACATAGCGGCGTCCCTGCGCCCCTCCCCCGTCCTCGGGGTGCGCGGCTACGCCGAGTGGAAGGACAAGATCGCCACCCCGGCCTACCAGGAGTACTACAACGGCGGGATCGGCCTCGCCGAGCTCCGCGAGCGCCTGGCCGGGGACGGCAACCGCATCCTCGACCGCTACCAGCGCTAGGCACGACCCGCACGACTCGCACGACCCCAGAAATGAGCACGAACACACCATGAGCGTCAGCGTCGACCCGGATCCCTCGGCACGCAGGCTGCGCACCGTCCCCCAGCCCCCTCCCCCGGCCCCGATCTCGCTGCGCGACCGCGCCCGCGGAGCGCTGCTCGGACTCGCCGTCGGGGACGCGCTCGGCGCCCCCGCGGAGAACATGAAGCCGTCCCAGATCCGTGAACGCTGGGGCCGCATCGAGGGGTTCGTGTCGGAGAACCCGGCCGGCACGGACGACACCGAGTACGCGATCTTCTCCGGGCTGCTGCTCGCCGAGCACGGCGCGGCGCTGACGGTCGAGCACGTCGAGCGGGCCTGGCACACCTGGATCGCGGACCGGGACGAGGGGCCGTTCCGGGGTGCGGGCTTCAGCGAGCGCGGCACCCTGGAGAACCTGCGCCGAGGGCTCGCCGCACCGATCTCCGCCCAGCACCGGCACGCGTGGAGCGACGGCCTCGCCATGCGCGCGGCGCCCTTCGGGGTGTACGCGGCCGGGCGCCCCGCCGAAGCGGCGCGGCTGGTGGCGATCGACGGCACGGTGTCGCACGACGGCGAGGGCATCCACGGCGGCCGGGCCGTGGCCGCCGGAGTGGCGGCCGCCATGGTCAGCCACAGTCCGGAGGCCGTGGTGCAGGCGGCGCTCTCGGTGGTCCCCGACGATTCCTGGACCGCGCGGTCCCTGCACCGCGCGGTGTCGGCGGCGCGGCGGGCCCGGCGCGATCCCGAGGGCACCCAGCTCTCGATGGAGCGGGCGGTGCGCAAGGCGGTCGTCATCGGCGGCTACCCGTGGACGGACCTGGCGCCCGAGGCCGTCGGGCTCGCGTTCGGGGCGTTCGCGGTGGCCCGGGGCGATTTCCGGGAGGCGGTGCTGACCGCGGTGAACATGGGGCGGGACGCGGACACCACCGCGGCGGTGGCCGGGGCGCTGGCCGGCGCCCTGCGCGGCGAGGCGTCGATCCCGGACGCCTGGTCCTCCGCGATCGGCCCCGTCCGGGGCAGCTGCCTCCCCTCGATGGCGGGCCGCCACATCCTGGACGTCGCCGACGAGCTGACTCCGCCCCCACCGGACCGCGCCGGGGCGGTGGCCTGATGCCCCATCCGCCAAGGTCCCGCCCGGCGGGGGCTGGTCGCGCAGTTCCCCGCGCCCCTGAAGGCATGCGCCGCGCGCGCCTTCCCCTGTCCCTGGGCGGATTCATACCCAGCATCAGGTCGCGAGTCGCGGAGAGTGCGGCGAGGGAGTGCGCGAACGCGGCGGCCGAGGCGTTCACATAACGGCCGCTGC
>NZ_JBEYYU010000050.1:0-66174 GCF_040645755.1 Streptomyces sp. NPDC046716 | reverse complement strand
GACCAGTTCGTCGGCGAGAGGCGCGCCGCCGCACGGCGGATCGGCGCCGACGTGGACGCCGCGGCGCAGCGGCTGCGCCCGGGGGAGAGAACGGGTTCGTTCTCTCCCCGGTCGCCGTCCGTGAGCAGGGCGTTTAGCGTGGGTGGCGAGGTCGGGGGGTGTCCCTGGGTGTCTGGAGGCCACCGATGGATCGCACGCCCGAATCCGCCGACCCCGAGGTCGGCACAGGAACCCCGCCGGCGGGCGGCGGAGCCGTTCCGTACGCCGGTGGCGGCAACCACGAGCACCGCTGGCTGATCCTCGGAGTCATCGGGCTCGCCCAGCTGATGGTCGTCCTGGACGCCACGATCGTGAACATCGCGCTGCCCTCGGCGCAGCGGGATCTGGGCTTCTCCGACGGCAACCGGCAGTGGATCGTCACCGCCTACGCGCTCGCGTTCGGCAGCCTGCTGCTGCTCGGTGGACGCGTCGCCGACCTGGTGGGCCGCAAGGCCATCTTCCTGACGGGTCTCGTCGGGTTCGCCGCGGCCTCGGCGCTGGGCGGTGCCGCGACCAGCTTCGGGATGCTGGTGTTCGCGCGGGCCCTCCAGGGTCTGTTCGGCGCGCTGCTCGCGCCGGCCGCGCTGTCGCTGCTGACGACGACGTTCACGGACCCCAAGGAGCGCGCGAAGGCGTTCGGCATCTACGGCGCCATCGCGGGCGCGGGCGGCGCCGTCGGCCTGCTCCTCGGCGGTGTGCTCACCGAGTACCTGGACTGGCGCTGGTGCCTGTACGTGAACCTGGCGTTCGCCGTCGTCGCCCTGCTCGGCGGGGCGCGGCTGCTGCACGGCGGCCGTCCCGCGGACCGGCCCAAGCTGGACGTGCCCGGCACGATCCTGGTGTCGGTGGGTCTGTTCTGCATCGTGTACGGCTTCAGCAACGCGGAGACCCACGACTGGAGTGACATCCTCACCTGGGGCTTCCTCGTCGTCGGCGCGGTGCTGCTGGCCGCGTTCGCCTGGTGGGAGACGCGGGCCACGCATCCGCTGCTGCCCCTGCGGGTGATCCTGGACCGGGACCGCGGCGCGTCCTACCTCGCGATGTTCATCTCGGGTGCGGGCATGTTCGGCGTGTTCCTGTTCCTGACGTACTACCTGCAGCAGATCCTGCAGTACTCGCCGGTGCTCACCGGTGTGGCGTTCCTGCCGATGGTGGCCTGCATGGTCGTCTCGTCGGTCATCGCCACCAACTCCCTCGTCCCCCGGCTCGGCCCGAAGCCGATCGTGCCGCTCGGCATGGCGCTGGCCGCCGCCGGCATGGCCTGGCTGACGGCGCTCGATCTCGACAGCAGTTACGCGCCGCACGTGCTGCCGCCGCTGCTCGTGGCCGGTATCGGTCTCGGACTGATCTTCGCGACCGCCATGAACCTGGCCACGTCCGGGATCGCCGCGCACGACGCGGGCGTCGCCTCCGCGATGGTCAACACCAGCCAGCAGGTCGGCGGTTCGATCGGTACGGCCCTGCTCAACACGCTCGCCACGAGCGCCGCCACGAACTACCTCGTCGGCAAGCGGCCCACCCCGCAGGTGCAGGCGAATGCCGCGATGGAGAGCTACTCGACCGCGTACACGTGGTCCGCGATCTTCTTCGCGGTGGGCTTCGTGGTCACACTGGTGCTCTACCGTCCCGGACCGCCCAAGCAGATGTCCGGCGACGGTGCCGTGCACATGTAGGGCGCCGTTCACCTGTGGGGTGACGGTTCGGGCACTCCACCCACTGGGCATACCCCATCTGCAAAGTCCGCCCGTCCCGGGTTCTCGCCGGGCGGGCGGCGGTGCGGTGGCGGGGCTCGGAGTGGAGCGAGGGGGACGTCATGCGCGGCATGCCGTACGAGGTGTACCAGGTGGACAGCGAACGGCTGGCGACGGCCTTCGTCGAGGTGGCCGACGCCTCGGTGCGCGGCGGGCCGCAGGCCCTCGCGACGCTTGTCGCCTGCTGCGTCACCCTGCTGGAGGTGCCGTCGGCGGCGGCCGTCCTCAAACCGCCCACGGGGCGGGTCGAGGTGGCCGCGTCCGACAACCGCGGGTTACGTCTGGAGCGGGCCGCGCTGTCGTGGGGCGAGGGACCGGGCGCCGACTGCCGCGCCTCCGCGCAGCCGATCCGCGGGGTGCCGCTCGCGCATCCGTACGCACGGGCCAACTGGCCGTCGTACACGGCGATGGCGCGCTCGCTGGGGTTCGCGTGCGTGGTCGCGGTGCCGCTGCGCACGACGGAGCGGGCGGTCGGCTCGCTCAGTCTGCTGTCGGAGCGGTCGGGACCGCCGGGGCCCCTGCAACTGCGCCTCGGCCAGCACCTCGCCGACGCCACCGCACGCGGTGTGCAGCCGCATCTGCTCAGCTCCTGATCCACTCCCTGCCACCTTCACCGGGACTGATCGCATGGCCATCAGACGCAGCGCCGGAATCCTGCTCTTCCGCCGGACGGCGGACGGGCCCGAAGTGCTGCTCGGGCACATGGGCGGCCCGTTCTGGGCGCGCCGCGACGCGGGCGCGTGGTCGGTCCCGAAGGGCGAGTACGGGGACGACGAGACGCCCTGGGACGCGGCGCGGCGCGAGTTCCAGGAGGAGCTGGGGCTGCCCGCGCCCGCCGGGGCGCCGTTGCCGCTGGGTGAGGTCGTCCAGTCCGGCGGCAAGCACGTCACCGTGTGGGCGGTGGAGGGCGATCTCGACCCTGCGGACATGGTGCCGGGCACCTTCACGATGGAGTGGCCGCGCGGCAGCGGCCGGACCGCCGAGTTCCCGGAGCTCGACCGGGCGGCCTGGTTCGGCCTCGAGGCGGCGCGGGCGGTGATCGTGCAGGCGCAGGCGGCGTTCCTGGTCCGGCTCGCCGAGCAGGTCTGACGGGCGGCTCGCCGGGTACTCGGGGCGACCCCGCGTTGCGCGGCCCCGTGCGGCGCGGGAAGGTCGAAGGAATCGCGCACAGGAGGTCGCCCCCATGCCCATCGCGACGGTCAACCCCGCCACGGGCGAGACGCTGCGGACGTACGACGCCCTCTCCCCCGAGGCCGTGGAGGAGAAGCTCTCTCTGGCGTCCCGCACCTTCGACACGTACCGCACGAGTACGTTCTTCGACCGGGCGCGCCTGCTCCAGCAGGCGGCCGATCTGCTGGAGGCGGACGCCCCGGACATCGCCCGCGTCATGACGACGGAGATGGGCAAGCCGGTGGCCGCGGCCCGCGCCGAGGCGCTGAAGTGCGCGAAGACGATGCGCTGGTACGCGCAGAACGCGCAGGGGCTGCTTGCCGACGAGCACCCGTCCGACCAGGACGTGAAGGACTCCGGCGCCGCCCGCGCCCTGGTCCGCTACCGGCCGCTCGGCGTGGTGCTCGCCGTGATGCCGTGGAACTTCCCGCTGTGGCAGGTGGTCCGGTTCGCCGCGCCCGCCCTGATGGCCGGCAACGTGGGCCTGCTCAAGCACGCGTCGAACGTTCCGCAGACCGCCCTCTACCTGGAGGATCTGTTCCGGCGCGCCGGTTTCCCCGAGGGCTGCTTCCAGACGCTGCTGATCGGGTCCGGCGCGGTCGAGGGCATCCTGCGCGACGAGCGGGTGGCCGCCGCGACCCTGACCGGCAGCGAGCCGGCGGGCCGCTCCGTCGCCGCGATCGCCGGTGACGAGGTGAAGAAGACGGTGCTGGAGCTCGGCGGCAGCGACCCGTACGTGGTCATGCCGTCGGCGGACGTCGCCAAGGCCGCGAGCACGGCGGTGACGGCGCGCGTGCAGAACAACGGGCAGTCGTGCATCGCGGCGAAGCGGTTCATCGTGCACGAGGACGTCTTCGAGGAGTTCCGGGACGCGTTCGTGACGGGGATGCGCGAGCTGCGCGTCGGGGACCCGCTGGACGAGGCGACGGACGTCGGGCCGCTCTCCAGCGAACAGGGCCGCAAGGATCTGGAGGAGCTGGTCGACGACGCCGTGGAGAGCGGCGCGACCGTGCTGTGCGGCGGGCAGCGGCCCAAGGACTTCGCGGACCACGGCTGGTTCTACGAGCCCACCGTGATCGCGGACGTCACGCCCGAGATGCGGATCCACCGCGAGGAGACGTTCGGCCCCGTCGCGACGCTGTACCGGGTCGGCAGCCTCGACGAGGCGATCGAGGTCGCCAACGACACGCCTTTCGGGCTGAGTTCCAACCTGTGGACCGGCGACGAGGCGGACATCGACCGGTTCGTCCGGGACAGCCAGGCGGGCGGCGTCTTCGTGAACGGCATGACGGCCTCGCACCCGGCACTTCCCTTCGGCGGGGCCAAGCGCTCCGGGTACGGCCGCGAGCTGGCGGCCCACGGCATCAAGGAGTTCTGCAACATCACGACGGTGTGGGTCGGCGCCTGAGCACCTCACGCCCCTGCCTCCGTAAACGATCGAAACGCTCAACTTGGGCGTTCCTCTTGAGCGTTTCAATCACCGGGTGCTAGAAACCGCTTACTCCCAGCGGAACCTCCAGCCCCCGGAGCTCTTCATGACGTCGCCGTCCCTGCCCTGGTCCCGTCGCGCCTTCCTCGCCACCTCGGCGGCCGTCGGGGCCGCGCTCACCGTCGGAGCACCCGGCCCGGCCCTCGCCGCGGACGCGCCCGCGGACGACGAGTTCGCCGCGTTGCGGGCGAAGTGGCGGGCCCTGTATCTCGGCGAGGGCTTCAGCCCGACCGCCGAACCGTTCAAGTCGAAGCTGGCCGCCCTCGGCACGCAGGCGAAGGCCTGGCAGGACGCGATGGCCCCGGCCACCGGGTCGCTGTGGCCCGACGCCGTGTTCGGCGACCCGGATCCCGACACGGACACCGAGTCGTACGGCTACTCCGAGAAGATCCAGACGAGTTACGAGCGCGTCCGCTCGATGGCCGAGGCCTTCTGCCAGCCCGGGACCGGTCTCACCGGCGACGCGTCGCTCAGGACCGCCGTGCTCACGGCCGTGGACCACCTGGGCGAACAGGTCTACAACGCGTCGCAGAAACAGTACGGCAATTGGTACAACTTCCAGATCGGCGCCCCGCAGCGGCTGCTCGACATCTGCGTGCTGATGTACGAGCACCTGAGCGCCGCGCAGCTGACGGCGGCGATCGCGGCCGTCGACCACTTCGTCCCGGACTCGCTGGTGGCCTCGTACTCGGGGACCAGCACGGGCGCCAACCGCATCGATCTGTGCCGGGTCCTCGCGCTGCGCGGCATCCTCGACGGCACGGCCGCGAAGGTCGCGCTCGCCCGCGACGCCGTCTCGCCGGTGTTCCCGTACGTCACCTCGGGCGACGGTCTGTACGCCGACGGCTCGCTGATCCAGCACACGTACGTGCCGTACACCGGCTCGTACGGCGCCGTCCTCATCGACGGCCTCAGCCGGCTGTTCGCGCTGCTCGGCGGGTCCAAGTGGGCGATCACCGACAGCGGGCGGCAGATCTTCCTGGACTCGGTGGAGGACGCCTACGCGCCGTTCCTGCACGACGGCCTGGTGATGGACAACGTGGCGGGGCGCGCGATCAGCCGGGGCCTCGTCGCCACCGACACCCTGAAGGTCCAGCAGGACGACCACTCCCGGGGGCACGGGATCATCGCCTCGATCCTGCTGCTCGGGCAGGGTGCGAGCGCCGGGGAGAACGCACGCTGGCAGGCGCTCGCCAAGGGCTGGTTCACGCGCGACCGGTACAGCGACGTGACGAGCGGCCGCACGCTGGGGGTCGCCGCGCTCTCGCGGGTCACGGCGCTGCTCGGCGACGCGGGGGTGAAGGCGGCCGCCGAGCCGGTGGGGCACCGGGTGTTCCCGTCGATGGCGCGGGCGACGCACCGCACGAGCCGGTTCACGGCGTCGGTGTCCATGTCGTCGAAGGCGATCACGTTCTACGAGAACGGCAACGGCGAGAACATCCGCGGCTGGCACACCGGTTCGGGACTGCTGTCGTGGTGGGCGGCCGACGACAGTGCGGGCGGCGGCCAGTACAGCGACGGCTTCTGGCCGACCGTGGACCCCTACCGGCTGCCCGGCACGACGGTCTCGCGCAAGGCGCTCGCGGACGGCGAGGGCGGCACGTGGGGCGCGGCCCGGCCCGCCACGACCTGGGTGGGCGGTACTACGGACGGCACGTACGCGGCGGTGGCCCAGGACACCCGCGGGCTGTCGTCGACACTGCGGGCGAAGAAGGCGTGGTTCTTCCTCGACGACGCGGTGGTGTGCCTCGGCGCCGGCATCACGAGCACGGACGGCGCGGGCGTGGAGAGCGTGGTGGACACGCGCAACCTCGGGGCGACGGGCACGGCGCGCCTGACGGTGGACGGCCGGCCCCGAGCGACGGCGCTGGGGTCGAACTCCACGGTCCAGGGTGCTCGTTGGGCCCATCTGGCCGGGCACGGCGGCTACGTCTTTCCCGGTGGCGCCGCGCTCACGGCGCTGCGCGAGGAGCGTACGGGGACGTGGCAGGGCATCAACGGCGGCGGCTCGACCGACCCGGTCACCCGCCGGTACGTCACCCTGCTCGCCGACCACGGCACGGACCCGGCCGACGCCTCCTACGCGTACGTGCTGCTGCCGGGTGCGAGCGCGTCGCGCACCGCGGCGCGGGCGGCGGACCGCGGCTGGGTCGCCGTCACCGCCAACTCCGGTGCGCAGCAGGGTGTTCGGGTGCCCTCGCTCGGCCTCACGTCCGCGGTGTTCTGGGAGCCGGGAACCGTGGGCCCGGTCACCGTGGACGCCCCGCTGATCGTGCAGATCAGGGAGCGGCGCGACGGCACGGCGACGGTGTGCGTCAGCGATCCGAACCGGGCGGTGAAGTCGGCCACGCTGGTCTGGCGGCGACCGGTCCGGGCCGTGACGTCGAAGCCGGGTTCGGTGACGGCGGCGACGCCGGGTCAGGAGCTGACGCTGACGTTCGGTGATCTCAGCGGGACCGGGGGCAGGACCCAGAAGGTCACCGTGACGCTGTCCTGATCGACGCGCCGCACGAATCCCGGACGCGCAACTCGGGAAGGATGTCCAGGTGTTGTCCCGGCTCGCGGGTGCCTGACGGCTCGGCGAGCCGGGACAGCAGCAGTTCGGCGGCGCGCCGGCCCACGGTCCGCTTGGCCGGGGCGACCGCGGTCAGCGGCAGGTCGGCGAGCGCGGCCACCTCGTCGTCGTACGTGATCACGGCCAGGTCGCCGGGGACGCGGATGCCGTGGGCGCGCAGCCGGGGCACGAGGACGATCGCGTCGACGTCGCTGTGCAGGATCGCCGCGGTCACTCCGTGCTCCTCGACGGCCGTCCGCAGATAGTCGAAGGTCCGCTCGAAACGCTCGGCCTCGCCGACGGGGTGCGGTACGCGCGGCGGCGCGGGGACCGCGCGCAGCCCGAGCGCGGCGACGGCGGCTTCGTGGCCGCGCCGCAACTCGGCGGTGGTGGGCGAGTCCTGGGCGGCCAGCGCGATGCCGCGGTGGCCGAGCGCGGCCAGATGACGCACCGCCTGGGCGGCTCCGTGCGCGTGGTCGGAGCGGACCCGGTCGAGGGCCGCCGCCGGATGGCCGTGCGGCACGGACCGCTCCACGAGGACGGTCGGCACGGTCCGCTCGGTGATGCGCAGCCCCTCCCCCGGGCCGGGGCTGCCGGTCTCCCAGCTGGGCGTGAGCAGCAGCCCGTGCGCGCCGGAGGCCAGCAGCCGGTCGGCCTGCGCGCTGTCCTCGCCGGGCAGGTACTGCGACAGGGCGACGACGAGCCGGGCGCCGTGCGCCTCGACGGCCTCCCGGGCGCCGCGCACCACCTCCGCGTAGTAGTACTCGGTGGTCGGCACGACCATGCCGACGACGACGTCCCGGCCCGACTCCGCGCCGGGAGACGGCCGTTCGGCGCTCTCCTCCGACCGGACGACGGCACCGTGCAGCCGCCGGAGTCTGCCCTGCGCGGCGAGGGTCTCCACGTCGCGGCGGAGCGTCACGGGTGAGACGCCGAGTTCGCGGGCGAGGTCGGCGACGCGCAAGGTGCCGTGCTCCTGGACCAGTTCGAGGACCAGCGCGTGCCGTCGGTCGACGTGTTGCCGCATGACGTGGGCCTCCCCGTGGCACGGCCCGGCACGGGCGGCGCCGGGTCGGCATCATCGTATCGATCACCCTCGCCCAGGGGGACGGCCGCGTCGCCGACCACGCGTTCACCCTCCCTCACCTCGTCCATTCACCCTGTCGTCACCGGGCGTTCGGCGCCGGGGTCGACCGTGTGCGCAGATCGCACCGATCACGCGGTCCCCCGCAGTCCCCGTTCCCGCGCCTCAGGAGGCACCATGTCCCCGCTCGTCCCCGGCTCACGCGGCGTACGCCGCACCGTCGCCGCGGGGGTGCCGCTCGCCGCGCTGGCCGCGCTCGCCCTCGCCGGGACCGCGACGGGCGCCCCGGCCGCTTCCGGCAAGGCTTCCGGCGGGGCCGAGGTCACCGGCAGCGCCACGCTCGGCGACCTTCCGCTCGGCGCGTTCAGCAACGGACTGCTGCCGGGCACCGTCGCGGACGACCGCGGGGTCGACCTCGGCGGCATCGGCTCCGACATCTACCCGGCGGGCCGCAAGGGCGAGTTCTGGACGGTCACCGACCGCGGGCCCAACGGGCAGATCAAGGTCGACGGCGCCAAGCGCCGCACGTTCCCGGTGCCCGGTTTCGACCCGGCGATCGTGAAGATCCGTGTCTCCGGCGACCGGGTGAAGGTGATCGACTCGATCCCGATCACCACCCGGTCCGGAAAGGCCGTCACCGGTCTGTCGAACCAGGAGAGCCGCGACGAGAAGCCGTACACGTACGACGCTAAGACGCCCCTCGCGTACAACCCGAACGGCCTGGACACCGAGGGCATCGTGCGGGCCGCGGACGGCAGCTTCTGGCTGGTCGACGAGTACGGGCCCTCGCTCGTGCACGTGTCGGCGCGCGGCAAGGTGCTGACCCGTTACGTGCCCGAGGGGCTGAACCTGAAGGGTGCCGGCTATCCGGTCGTCGAGGCGCTGCCGTCGGTGCTCCTGAACCGGAAGATCAACCGCGGCTTCGAGGGCCTGGCCCTGCTGCCGAACGGGGATCTGGTGATGGCGCTGCAGAGCCCGCTCTCCCTGCCCGACGGGGACGCCGGGGAGGCCTCGCGCAACACCCGCCTGTTCCGCTTCTCGCCGAAGAAGCAGGCCGTCACGGCCGAGTACGCGTACCGCTTCGACGCGGTGGGCGACGTCGACCCGGGTGAGGACGACACCTCCGAGCTGAAGATCTCCTCCGTCGTGGCGCTCGGCGGCGACCGGCTGCTCGTCGAGGAGCGCACCGACAAGGCGGCCCGCCTCCAGGAGGTGCGGCTCACGCGCGGCGCCGACATCCTGGGCGACCGCTGGGACGACGCGACGACCTCACCGTCCCTCGAACAGCTCGACGACCCGGCGGCCGCCGGGGTGCCGGTCCTCAGGAAGCGACTCGTGGTCGACCTGAACACGGTCGACGGAGTGCAGGACAAGATCGAGGGGGTGGCGGTCGTCGGACACGGCACGCTGGCGCTGATCAACGACAACGACTTCGGGATGACCGACGGCACCGGGGCGTTCGACGCGAACGGCCGGCTCGTGGACAGCGGGATCGAAACCCGGGTGACGTACGTGCGACTGCCCAAGGGCGCGCTCTAGTCAGGCCGGGTCTCGCCGGGGGCCGGGGCTTGAGACGGGTCGGCTCCCCGAGCGATCCGAGGCTGAGGGCGGGCCGTGTCTGAGGGTGGGCCCCTTCTCCGGACTGGAGTCCGTCCTCCTGCGACTCGCAGGGCAGGCCCGGTCTCGAGGCGGCCTGGTCTCTCGGCGGCCCGAGTTACCCGACGAGTCCGCTCCCCCGCCACCCTCAGGGCGAAGCCGGACTTCGGACAGGGCGCATCTCCGGACCGTTGTCCGGCCCCCTCCGGCTCTCGGGGCGGGCCCGGTCCCGGGGTGGCCGGGTTTCCCGACGAGGCCGCTCCCCCGCCGCCCTCAGGGCGAAGCCGGACTTCGGACAGGGCGCATCTCCGGACCGTTGTCCGGCCCCCTCCGGCTCTCGGGGCGGGCCCGGTCCCGGGGTGGCCGGGTTTCCCGACGAGGCCGCTCCCCCGCCACTCTCGGAACCGAGCCGGTCTCCGGACGGGCAGAGTCCCCCGTCGTGTCAGGGGACCAGGCTCTCCAGATCGCTAGGCAATTCGCTCGGCAGCTCCGTCGGGGGCCTCGACGGGAGGCCGCTCGGCAGCTGGCTGGGCAGCTCGCTCGGCAGCATCGGCGACGGCGGCCTCGTCGTGTCCCGGTCGCTGCCGCCGGGAGAGGGGCCGTCCTCGCCGTCCCCGGCCGAACCGCCGCGCGTCACCACCACGATCACGACCACGGCGATGACGAAGAGGGCCGCGATCACGGCGAGGAGCTGGAAGCGGCCGGGCCCGGTGCGCCGCGGCCCGTCGGACGGCGGACCGAAGTCACCGCCCGACGGTGGCGGCTGCGGAGGCACGGGCGGCGTGGCCATGCCCCCAGGGTCGCCCGTCGGCGTACCGTCGCGCGACCCCCGGGACAAGCCCGCCCGATGGGAGTCAGCCGCGCGCGGCCAGCAGGTGGTCCATCGCCAGCTGGTCGAGCCGCTCGAACGCCATGCCGCGCTCGGCGGCGGACGTCACGTCGAACTCCTGGAACGCGCTCCTGTCGGCGAGCAGCGCCGCGAGCCCGTCCGCGGCGGTGGGCTGGGCCAGCTCGTCCAGACGCGAGGCCCGCAGCGCCTCCTGCACCTCGGGATCGGCGCGGAAGGCCGCGGCCCGCTCCTTGAGGATCAGGTAGTTGCGCATGCAGCCCGCGGCGGAGGCCCACACCCCGTCGAAGTCCTCGGTCCGAGGCGGCTTGAAGTCGAAGTGGCGCGGGCCCGCGTAACCGGCCGTCTCCAACAGGTCCACCAGCCAGAACGCGGCGCGCAGATCACCGGCGCCGAAGCGCAGGTCCTGGTCGTACTTGATGCCGGACTGGCCGTTGAGGTCGATGTGGAACAGCTTGCCCGCCCACAGCGCCTGCGCGATGCCGTGCGGGAAGTTCAGGCCCGCCATCTGCTCGTGGCCGACCTCCGGGTTCACGCCGTACATCTCGGGCCGCTCCAGCCGCTCGATGAACGCCAGGGCGTGACCGACGGTCGGGAGGAGGATGTCGCCGCGCGGCTCGTTCGGCTTCGGCTCGATGGCGAACTTCAGGTCGTAGCCCTGCTCGACGACGTACTCACCGAGCAGGTCGAAGGCCTCCTTCATCCGGTCCAGGGCATCGCGGACGTCCTTCGCCCCGCCCGACTCGGCGCCCTCGCGCCCGCCCCACGCGACGTACGTCTGCGCGCCGAGCTCGGCCGCGAGGTCGATGTTGCGGATCGTCTTGCGCAGCGCGTACCGGCGCACGTCACGGTCGTTGGCGGTGAAGCCGCCGTCCTTGAAGACGGGGTGCGTGAACAGGTTCGTGGTCGCCATCGGCACCACGATGCCGGTGGCGTCGAGCGCCTGCCGGAACCGCTTGATGTGCGACTCGCGCTCGGTCTCGGAGGCGCCGAACGGAATCAGGTCGTCGTCGTGGAACGTGACGCCGTACGCGCCGAGTTCGGCCAGGCGCTGCACCGACTCGACCGGGTCGAGCGCGGGCCGGGTGGCGTCGCCGAACGGGTCGCGGCCCTGCCAGCCGACCGTCCACAGTCCGAAGCTGAACTTGTCGTCGGGAGTGGGCTGGTACGTCATCTCGCGGCTCCCTCGCCGTTGCCCGGTGTGCGGCAACGCGTGCCGCACAGCCATTTCGTCATGGCGCTTTACAAATTAGTATGCGGGCACGCCGCTGGGAAGGGTCACTACGGGTACGAGTTCGTACGAGCCGTTCGTACGAACTCCGCGCGCAGGCCGTTCACCCACGTTCGCCCAAGTCAGGAGAGCCGCATGTCCGCTGCCGACGGTCCCCTCGTCGTAGGGATCGACAGTTCCACGCAGTCCACCAAGGCACTGGTCGTCGACGTCGCCACCGGCGCGGTGGTGGCGAGCGGGCAGGCACCGCACACGGTGACGACGGGCGCGGGCCGCGAGAGCGACCCCGAGGAGTGGTACGGGGCTCTGCGCGCGGCCGTCGCCCAGTGCGGGGACGCGGCCCGGCGGGCGTCCGCGGTCTCCGTCGGCGGACAGCAGCACGGCCTGGTGACCCTGGACGCGCAGGGGCGCCCGGTGCGGCCGGCGCTGCTGTGGAACGACGTGCGCTCGGCGCCGCAGGCCCGCCGCCTGGTGGACGAGCTGGGCGGGCCGAAGGTGTGGGCCGAGCGGTTCGGCAGCGTTCCGGCCGCTTCCTTCACGGTCTCCAAGTGGGCCTGGCTGGCCGAGCACGAGCCGGAGGCGGCGCGGGTGACGGCGGCGGTGCGGCTGCCCCACGACTATCTGACCGGTCGGCTGACCGGCACCGGCACGACGGATCGCGGCGACGCGTCCGGTACGGGGTGGTGGGCGACGTCGACCGAGGCGTACGACGCCGATGTGCTGGCCCGGGTGGGCCTCGATCCCGCGCTGCTGCCGCGGGTGGTGGCGCCGGGCGAGGTGGCGGGGACGGTGCGCGACAGCGACGGTGAACTGCCCTTCTCCAAGGGCACGTTGGTGGCCGCGGGGACCGGGGACAACGCCGCCGCGGCGCTCGGTCTCGGGCTGCGGCCGGGCACACCGGTGCTCAGCCTCGGCACCTCCGGGACGGTGTACGCCGTGTCGCGCCGCCGGCCGGCGGACCCGTCGGGGACGGTCGCCGGGTTCGCGGACGCGCGCGGCGACTGGCTGCCCCTGGCCTGCACCCTGAACTGCACGCTCGCCGTGGACCGGATCGCGGCGCTGCTCGGCCTCGACCGGGAGGCGGTGGAGCAGGGCGGCACGGCGACCGTGCTGCCCTACCTCGACGGCGAGCGGACACCCGATCTCCCGGACGCCTCGGGCCTGTTGACCGGGCTGCGGCACGACACGACGGGCGGGCAGCTCCTCCAGGCCGCGTACGACGGGGCCGTGCACGCGCTCCTCGAAGCGCTGGACCGGGTACTGGAAGGCGATGCCGAGGGCGCGGATCCCGCCGCTCCGCTGCTGCTCATCGGGGGCGGCGCGCGCGGCACGGCCTGGCAGGAGACGGTACGGCGGCTGTCCGGGCGGGGCGTCCAGGTGCCCGAGGCCCGCGAGCTCGTGGCACTCGGCGCGGCGGCTCAGGCGGCCGGCCTGCTCACCGGCGAGGATCCGGCCGCGGTGGCACGGCGCTGGGACACCGCACGCGGCCCGGTCCTGGACCCGGTGACCAGGGACGACGAGACGATGCGGCGGATCTCGGCCGTGCTGGCCGACGCGGCGCCGCTGCTGGGGCGGCGGTGAGCCGTCGGGGCGCGGCCGGCACCGGGCCGGGCCCGCGCCGCCCGGCCGGTCCTGCGACGATGTCCGCATGACCGCACCACTGCACCCCCAGCGCCCGGGGACGCCGGACACCCAGCAGGCCATGCGCCGCCGCAATCTGTCCCGGGTGCTGCACACGGTGGCCGCCGAGGGCCCGCTGTCGCGGGCGGCGGTGGCCCAGCACATCGGGCTCACCCGGGCCGCGGTCTCCACCCTCGTCGACGAGCTGACCCGGGCCGGGCTCCTGGAGGAGCTGGGCCCGCAGCGGCCCGGCGGCGTGGGCCGGCCGGGCTCCGCGCTCGCGGTCAGCGGCCGGGGCCCGGCCGGGCTCGGGGCCGAGGTGGGCGTGGACCATCTCGCGGTGTGCGCCGTCGATCTGCGCGGTGCGCTGCGCGCGCGTGCGGAGCGTCGGGTCGACAACCGGGGCCGTGCCCCGAAGCCGGTCCTGGCCGAACTCGCCCAGCTGGTGCGGGAGGTGAGCGAGGAGGCCCGGGCGGCGGGGCTGCGCCCGGCGGGCCTCGCGGTGGCGGTGCCCGGCCTGGTGGGCCGCGACACCCGCACCGTCGTGCGCGCCCCCAACCTCGTCTGGCACGACACGGATGTCGCCGGGCTGCTGCCGGTGGACGTGCCGCTGACGGTCGACAACGAGGCGAACTTCGGCGCCCTGGCCGAACTGTGGCTCGCCGACGCAGCGCCCGCCGACTTCCTGCACGTGTCCGCGGAGATCGGCATCGGCGCCGCGCTCGTCGTGGACGGACAACTGCTGCGCGGGACGCGCGGGTTCGCGGGCGAGCTGGGCCATGTTCCGGTCCGGCCCGAGGGCCCGGCCTGCCCGTGCGGCGGGCGGGGCTGCCTGGAGCAGTACGCGGGCGAGGGGGCGGTGCTGCGCGCGGCGGGGATCGCGCCGGGCCCCGACCGGGTCTCCCTGCTGGCCGAGCGGGCCGCGGCCGGTGACACCGCCACCCGCAAGGCGCTGCGCGGTGCCGGTACCGCTCTCGGGATCGCGCTGACCGGCGCGGTGCACCTGCTCGACCCCCGCGCCGTGGTTCTCGGTGGTGCCCTGTCCCGGCTCGCGCCCTGGCTTCTGCCGCCCCTGGACAAGGAGTTGGCCCGGCGGCGGGCGGCCCCGGCGGACGGCGTGCTGATCTCCGGCCTCGGTCCGGACGGGCCGTTGCTGGGGGCGGCGCATTCGGTGGTGCGCGGGGTGCTGGACGATCCGATGGGGGCCGTGGGGTAGCTCTTTCCGGGCGGCGGCCGTGACCGGAAGCCGTCTCTAGGCGGTCGTCCCAGGCAGACGCCCCTGAGCCCCACCGACCGCCACTGGTCCGAACCTCTGACGCCCCTCTGACATGCGGTTATACACAACGCGCGGGTTGTCCACAGATCCGCGCGCCCTCTTCCGCGCCAACCTGAGGGCCCCGTACGGTACTTCAGACCGGTCGGCGGCATGACGTCGCGATGGCCCCGGGCCGTCTCGGCTGTCCGCTCCGGATGGCGGCTCGGCAGGAACAGCAGGACGCACTCCCCCACAGAGCGGAGCACTCTCCACATGAGCGATCCCCGGATGCTGACGGTCCGGCCGCGACCCGGCGAGTACGCCTGGACGTTCGGCGGCGTCCCGCCCGTCGCGCGCATCACCCCGGGCACGGTGCTCGACCTGTACACGGAGGACTGCTACGGCGGCCTGGTCCGCTCGGAGAAGGACCTCGTTTCGGAGGTCTGCGTAGCCGGTCACCTCAACCCGCAGACGGGTCCGTTCCACGTCGAGGGCGCCGAGCCGGGTGACACGGTCGCCGTGCACTTCGTGTCCGTGGAGCCCGCCCGGGACTGGGCCGCGTCCACGACGGTGCCGCTGTTCGGCGCGCTGACCTCCACCCCCACCACGGCCACGCTGCAACCGCCGCTGCCCGAGCGGGTCTGGATCTGGCAGCTCGACCGCGACAAGCGGACCGCCCGGTTCGCCGCGCGGGACGGCGACTTCACGGTGGACCTGCCCATGGACCCGATGCACGGCACGGTCGGCGTGGCTCCGGCCGGCCTCGAAGTGCGTTCGGCACTGGTCCCGGACGCGCACGGCGGCAACATGGACACCCCCGAGATGCGTGCGGGCGTCACCTGCTACCTGGGGGTGAACGTGGAGGGCGCGCTGCTGAGCCTGGGCGACGGCCACGCCCGCCAGGGCGAGGGCGAGACCTGCGGCGTCGCCGTCGAATGCGCGATGCACACCGTCGTGGTCGTCGAACTGCTGAAGGGCGTGGCGACGCCGTGGCCGCGCATCGAGTCGGACACCCACATCATCTCGACGGGTTCGGCCCGCCCTCTCGAGGACGCGTTCCGGATATCGCAGCTCGACCTGGTGCGGTGGCTCGTACGGGACTACGGCTTCAGCGAGTTGGACGCGTACCAGTTCGCGACGCAGACGGTCGAGTCCCCGCTGGCGAACGTCTGCGACACCAATTACACGTGCGTCGCCAAACTCCGCAAGGAGTGGCTGCCGGCGCGCGAGACGCACCGCGGGATCCACGCGCGGCTGCGTGAGATCGCGGCGACGCTGCCGCGACCGGAGCCCTTCCGGGCCCCGTAGCTCTGCCGGTTCACCTCCCCCCACCGTCCGCGCCAGTCGAAAGGCAGGATCGTCATGGACCGAGCAAGACACCCGTTCTCCGGCGGCACCACCCGCCGCCGTCTCCTCCAGGCCGGGGCACTCGCCGCGGTACCCGGCTCCCTCATGGCCATGGGCCGTGCCGACGCCGAGGCCGCCGCGGTCGACTACCCGTCGGCCGAGTCCGTCCCCGCGAGCACCTCCAACTACACGGCGTCCAGCCGGCCGTCCGCGTACCCGGTCGACTACGTGATCATCCACGTCACGCAGGAGACCTGGGCCGACGCCCTCGCCATCTTCAAGAACTCCGCCAAGCAGGTCTCCGCGCACTATGTCGTCCGGTCGGCCGACGGCCACGTCGCGCAGTGCGTGCGCGAGAAGAACATCGCCTGGCACGCGGGGAACTGGAACTACAACACGCGCAGCGTCGGCATCGAGCACGAGGGATGGGTGGACCAGCCGGAGTACTTCACGGACGCGCTCTACGAGCAGTCGGCGGCCCTGACCGCGTCGGTCTGCGCACGCTACGGGATCCCGGCGGACCGCGCGCACATCCTCGGACACTCCGAGGTGCCCGGCGCCACCCACACGGACCCGGGGCCGAACTGGGACTGGACCCGCTACATCCGGCTGGTCAACTCGGCCTGACGGAAGCCCCGTTCACGCCCGGCCGAAGGCGAGCGGCCGGGCGCGACGGATCTTCACGCACGTGTGCGGCATGTGCCACCTCACGAGATCGGTGCCGTCCTCCTTGTCGGCCCCTCTCCCCGGAGCGACGATGTCCCCAGTGTCGTCAACCGTCAGGAATGTCTCGGGGAGGCAGCGTTGACCGATCCATGGGTCGCCCTGGAGCCGGGCGCCGACGCGTCCGAGCGGGTGCGGGCGCTGCGCCGTGCCCATGACCGGTTCACCGCTGCGGGCGCCGTCGTCCGCCCGGTACGGCCGGTGGTCGCCGCGTCCTGGCGCCGCTCGGCGGGTGCGCACGTCAGCCCGGACGACTCGGCGGCGGTGGAGCTGACCGACGGGGAACTGGGCGCGTATCGCGCACAGCATCCGCTGGCCCGGGTGATGCCGCTCTTCCGGGAGCTGATGGGGACGTTCGCGACGGACGGAGAGCATCTGCTGGCGGTGTGCGACGCGCAGGGCAGGCTGCTGTGGGTCGAGGGCCACACGGGTGCCCGACGGCGGGCCGGCCGGATGAACTTCGTGCCGGGCGCCCGCTGGTCGGAGTCGGCGATGGGGACGAACGCGCCGGGCACGGCGGTCGCCGTGGACCGCGCGGTGCAGGTCTTCGCCGCCGAGCACTTCATCCGCGAGGTGCAGCCGTGGACGTGCGCGGCGGCGCCGGTGCACGACCCGCGCACGGGCCGGGTCCTCGGCGCGGTCGACATCACGGGGGGCGACGGGCTCGCGCACCCGCACAGCCTGGCGTTCGTGCAGGCGGTGGCGCGGGCCGCCGAGTCCCAGCTCGCCCTGCTGACCCCGCCGTCCGCCACCGACCGGGCTCTGCGGCTGAGCGTCCTCGGCCGCGACGAGGCCCTGCTGCTCACCTCGACCGGGCACAAGCTCCGCCTCAGCCGCCGGCACAGCGAACTGCTGGTCCTGCTGGCCCGCCACCCGGAGGGCCTGACCGGCGACGAGTTGCTCTGCCACCTGTACGAGGACGAGACGGTGACACCGGTGACCCTCCGGGCGGAACTGGCGCGGCTGCGCCGGGTCCTGGGCCCGGACCTCCTCACCTCACGCCCTTACCGCCTGACGACCCCTGTCGAGTCGGACCTGGACACGGTGGAGCGCCGCCTCGGCTCGGGCGCGGTGACGGCGGCCGCCTCCGCGTACACGGGGCCGCTGCTGCCCGCGTCGCAGGCCCCCGCGGTGGCTCGTATACGGCGCCGTCTCGCGGACGGGCTGCGCGCGGCCCTCATCGCCCGCGGCGACCCCGATCTGCTCGCCGACTGGGCGCACGCCCCGTGGGGCGAGGACGACCTCGGCGTCTGGCAGGCCCTCGCGGCGGCCCGGCCCACGCCGCCGGTCCTGACCCGGCTCGCGGCGCTCGACGCGGAGCAGGGCGCGCCGGGCCCGTACGCAACGTAGCTGCAACGTACGGGTTCCTAGCCTCCGATGCGCAAGCTGCCCAACGGCGGGCAGCCGAGACAGGAGGCACCTCACGATGACCCGCTACGCAGCCCCCGGCACTCCGGGCTCCGTCGTCTCCTACGAGGCCCGCTACGACCACTTCATCGGCGGGGAGTACGTGCCGCCCGCCCGCGGCCAGTACTTCGAGAACCCGAGCCCGGTCAACGGACAGCCGTTCACCGAGATCGCGCGCGGCACCGCGGAGGACGTGGAGGCCGCCCTCGACGCCGCGCACGCCGCGGCGCCCGCCTGGGGCCGTACGTCGCCCGGCGCCCGCGGCGACATCCTCCTGAAGATCGCCGACCGGATGGAGCAGAACCTCGAACTCCTCGCGGTCGCGGAGACCTGGGAGAACGGCAAGCCCGTCCGCGAGACGCTGGCCGCCGACATTCCGCTGGCCATCGACCACTTCCGCTACTTCGCGGGCGCGGTCAGGGCGCAGGAGGGCAGCCTCTCCGAGATCGACGACGACACGATCGCGTACCACTTCCACGAGCCGCTCGGCGTCGTCGCGCAGATCATCCCGTGGAACTTCCCGATCCTGATGGCGACCTGGAAGCTCGCCCCGGCCCTCGCCGCGGGCAACGCGGTCGTCATCAAGCCGGCCGAGCAGACCCCGGCGTCGATCCATGTCCTGATGGACCTGATCAAGGACCTGCTGCCGCCGGGCGTCGTCAACATCGTCAACGGTTTCGGCGTCGAGGCGGGCAAGCCGCTGGCCTCGTCCCCCCGCGTGGCGAAGGTCGCCTTCACCGGCGAGACCACGACGGGCCGGCTGATCATGCAGTACGCCTCGGAGAACATCAAGCCGGTCACGCTGGAGCTGGGCGGCAAGAGCCCGAACATCTTCTTCGACGACGTCTGGGCGAAGGACGACGACTTCCGCGACAAGGCTCTCGAGGGCTTCACGATGTTCGCCCTCAACCAGGGCGAGGTCTGCACCTGCCCCTCGCGCGCGCTGATCCAGCAGGGCCACTACAGCGAGTTCATCGACGCGGCGATCGCCCGTACCGAGGCCATCAGGACCGGCCACCCCCTGGACACCGACACGATGATCGGCGCCCAGGCCTCCAACGACCAGCTCCAGAAGATCCTCTCCTACCTGGACATCGGCCAGCAGGAGGGCGCGAAGGTCCTCACCGGCGGACAGCGCATCGAGCACGACGGCGAGCTGGCGGGCGGCTACTACGTCCAGCCCACGATCTTCGAGGGCAACAACCGCATGCGGATCTTCCAGGAGGAGATCTTCGGCCCGGTCGTCTCGGTCGCCTCGTTCGCCGACTACGACGACGCCATCAAGATCGCCAACGACACGCTGTACGGTCTCGGCGCGGGCGTGTGGACCCGCGACATCAACACGGCGTACCGGGCCGGCCGCGCGATCCAGGCGGGCCGTGTGTGGACCAACTGCTACCACGCGTACCCGGCGCACGCGGCGTTCGGCGGCTACAAGCAGTCGGGCATCGGCCGGGAGAACCACAAGATGATGCTGGACCACTACCAGCAGACGAAGAATCTTCTGGTGTCATACTCGGCGCAGAAGCTGGGCTTCTTCTAGACAGGAAAAAGGGGCGCCTGACCAGGGCAGTGAGCCCTTTCCAACGTCACGATGGAGGCCCGCTAGAGACCGCAGCGGCTTCCTAAGGTTGCCGTTGGCCTGGGAGAATCCTCCTATGGAGGACAGCAGAGCAGCAGGGCGGGACAGCACCGAGCGAGATTGGGATTGTCAGATCTACGTCGCAGCTTCCAGCCGCGATCGGTTGATGGAGCGGGTGGCTTCAACGCTTCGCGTGTCACTTGGTGCGGATCACGTAATGACCTTTGGATGCGTCGACGTGGAGTGGGAGCACAACGACTACGAGGGCACTGGTTCAAGTGACGAGTTCTTGGACTGGCACTCACACCTCGCGTGCGAACCACCTCGTGGCGCCTCGTTGACGGCCGTCGTGTCAGACGTGTCGACGATCCTGGGGGCGATCCGAGAGGCAGGCTATCGAGCTGTCCCCGTCTGCGACTACGAAGACCTCCTGCCGGAGCCCGGTGCCGACCTCGTGCGATCTGACAGCCGTGCCCCAGGTTGGCCGAGCCTGCGCCGTGAAGGCTTCCGAAGGTGGCGTCGCTGAGAGCGAGTTGGGAAACTCGGCTCAACGGCGTAGCTCCTGATAGACGGGTTCTTGACCCAGTCCTTCATGTCCGTCGGGAGTTCTGCATGCTTGTCTACCCGTCGTCGATCGACCTGTCTCACCGCAGTCTGCGGTTCCTGACGGAACAACTGAGCGCGAGGCGGCAGGAGATCGGGACTCGATGGCGGCGCCTGCCTCCTGCCCGTCAGGCTCTGCTCGCCCTGGCTCATCTGCGATGCGGTGACACGTATACCCAACTCGCCACCGTCTTCCGCTACGTCCGTGAAGCTGTCGAGGTCCTGTCCGCCCTCGCCCCGTCCCTTGCCGAGACGATGAGGACGATCCGAACGAAGGCGTTTGTCATCCTCGACGGCACCCTGCTTCCGATCGACCGCATCGCAGCCGACACGCCGTACTACTCGGGAGAACACAAACGCCATGGAATGAACATCCAAGTCCTCGCCGATCCGCTAGGCCGCTTGCTCTGGGCATCGCCGGCGCTGCCCGGATCCACTCACGACCTCACCGCCGCACGACAGCACGGAATCATTGAGGCCCTCGCCGAAGCAGGACTCAGATGCTGGGCGGACAAGGCGTATCAAGGTGCCGGCGGACACGTCCGGGTCCCGTTCCGGGGGGCGCCGCCTCAAGCGCTGGAAGCGTCGCCACAACACCAGCCACGCCAAGATCCGCTGCGTCGGCGAGCAGGCCATGGCAAGCCTCAATGGCTGGCGTCTCTTGCGGAAAGTCCGCTGCAGCACCAACCGCATCACTGACATCGTGAAAGCCGTCTTGGTCCTTCACCACGCATCAAGCTGAGGTTGGAAAACGCTCAGTACACATCATTGGAGGATTAGCGGTGGGTGGACCAGACACGATCGGCCTCTGGCACGGGATTCAGCGCAATACGGGGGACGCAAGCTTCGCGGTCATGGACATCTACAGGGACTCTGACGGTTCGGTCAGGGTACGGCTCGGGATCGTCGACGCCGAGGAGCGGTTCCACACCCTCCGCGTGGGTGAGACCTTCCCCGTGGGCGACGAGACGTGGCAGCTCGTCGAGTTGACGGGATGGCCGAGCGAGGACGACTGGATCGTGACGCTTCGACGTATCAAGTCCGCTCCGGCATGAGGCGCCCCTCCCCCTCACCCTCACCGACCGGCGGACTGTTGCGGGGAGAAACGACGAGGAGCCGTCCGACCTGGGGTGATGGGACTTCCGGCGCTTCCGGCACACCTGATCAGCAAGGCATCTCTCACGTACACCCTGCCCCATTACAGTGGCGGACTCCGGGAACGGTGGCGACGAGGAGCGGCACAACTGTGGCATCGATGGGTATCCCTGCGGAGGAAGTATCCGATGGCGTGGGCGTCTGGTGGCGTGCGGGTGGGCGGGGTGGCAGTGTCGCCCATGTCGTCGCTCGGGCCGGGGCCGATATCGGGGCCGTCATGCGGCGGGTGCACGAGGACGTGCCTGGGAGCGTTCTTGTCGATGTCGCGGGGCTCACCGCCGAGCAAGTGATGCACAAAGCCCTGAGTTCGCTGGGAGTTGACTTGTCACCCGGTGAGCGGGGCGACTGGCGGTTCGCGCTCGGTTCCTGGAGCGAAGAGCGGTTGCTGGTCCTCGTCAACTCCCATCGCGCCGGGCTCACCCGACGCTCGTACGAGCCAGAACGGTTGCTGCACAGCACCCTCCCCCTGCTGACACGCGGGAAGCTGGCCGTGCTGACCGACGCCCGACCCGAGTTGCTGCCGTCAGGCGCTCCGGCCGAGGCCGTCTTCCGGCTGGCCGAACCGACCGACCTCGCACCCGCTCCTGACCTGCCGGCCGCCCTGCGCGCCCTCGCCCTGGCGGAGCCGCGCAGTGTGCCTCTGCCCGTGTGGGCAGAGCTTGTTGCCGCCGTGACCGGCGAGACCGTGGCAGCGGGCGAACTCACCGAGGTGGCCCGGGCACATGCGGACGCCGTGCTGGTCGGGTCGCTCGGGGTCTCGTTCGTCGACGAGGCGGTGGCCGAGGTCCTACGTCACCAGTTCGACTCCGCGGAACTGACCCGCGTCAATCGGCACATGGTGACGTGGTTGTTGCGCACCTCCTCGGATTTCCGTCATCCGGAAGGGTGGGCCAGGGCCGGAGCCGTCGGGCTGTACGCGGCCGCCGGGCTCGCCATGCACGCCGTACAGGCAGGCACGTACGAGGAACTCCTGCGCGATGGAGGCGTGGTGGCT
Organism: Streptomyces sp. NPDC046716; assembly: GCF_040645755.1. Lineage (NCBI taxonomy): Bacteria > Bacillati > Actinomycetota > Actinomycetes > Kitasatosporales > Streptomycetaceae > Streptomyces > Streptomyces sp. NPDC046716. Next base: position 43,727 of record NZ_JBEYYU010000050.1, on the reverse strand, counting down.
CATTTGCCGCAGGCCTCGGTCATGGACTCGGCGCGCAGCCGCAGCTTCATCATCCCCGGCAACAGCCCCGCCTCCGACGCCCTTCATCTGTGGAACTGGGGAGTCGTTCCGCGCAGTCAGGGTGAGTGGGCCTCCTGGCTGCACCTCATGGCCTGGTCGCGTGACGATCTCGCCCTCGCCTCCTCGGTGGCTTCGTCCGGTGTCGCACTTCCCTGGCGGGTGCAGTGGGCCCGCTGGCGACTGCCCGGTGGATTCCACGCGCGTTTCCTCGAAGCGGGCAGGTTCATCAGGCTGGCGGAAGTGCGCCGGCAGGGGCGGTCGGCCGTTGCCGGGTTGCAGAAGCGCGTGGCGGGCGGTTCGACGGACCCGTACGTCACCATCCGGGACGTGGAGACGGGTGAGCTCGTCGCCGGTCCGTGGGAGCAGGGGGAGATTCCGCAGGAACACGGCACGGAACTGACCTTGCCACCGGCGACAGCGACTGCCCCATCGGCCTCATCAGGCGCGCAGGGCGGCCAGAGCCCCGAACGGCCCACTCGACTCGCCGAGTTGTTCGGTGCGTCGTCCCCTCCTCGGGACAACAGCGCGTTCCTGCTTCCCTGCGCCCCGCTTCTCGTAGGCGATGTCCTCGTGTTCGGGGGCGACCTGGGACTGCTCGCCATTCAGGCGGCGAACGGTGTGGACCCCTCGGTCCTCTCGGACACCTTCGGCTCCCGCCAGCAGCCGCTTTCCTGGGGGTACTCGGACGCCGGTCCCAGCACCCCTGTCGATGCCGCGCCTTCCAGCCACAGCGATCTGATCGCGCTGTTCGGCGAAGAAGACATCTTCGAGGCCGAACCCGAGGAACTGCCGGACGAGTTGACCCATCAGGGGACTCGCGACCTCTTCACCGACTTCGGCCTGCCGGACATGGACGAGGGCGGTATGGCGCTCCTCCCCTACGGAGACGGCGAGGTCGAACTCTTCGACGAGGTCGACTGGCCGGACGCTGTCGAATCCGTGGCGGACCGCGGGCCCTTCTTCCAGATCGGTACGTGGATGGGCGGCGAGATCGTCGTCGACGGACCGACGGGGCACATCCTGCGCGTACCGACCGGCCCCGACGAGGAGGAACTGGCCGGGCTGCCCGCCGCACGGAGCCTGGAGAGCTTCCTCACCATGGTCGCCCTGTGGGTGACAGGGCTGCGCACCCGCGCCCTCCTGCCTCCGGGCAGCCCCGAGCGCGGACAGATCACGTACTGGGTCCTGGGGGCGCTGGCCGACGTCGATGCGGCGGGCGGAGAACAGCCCGCCTGGTCGTACGTGCTCCACAACGAGTGACACGGCTAGGACGAATGGCACGGTTGCAGCGAGCGACATGGCTGCGTCGGCGCGTCAGTCAGGCGATCAAGTCAGGCAGAGAGGCGTCCGACCAGCCGCTCGGACAAGTCGGGCAGGCTCTCGTCGATCCGGGCCCGCAGGTCAGGCAGGGGCCGGGGACCGATGCGGTACTGGGGCCCCTGGTGGCCATCAGCCCTCCGGCCGCCTCCCGATCCTCCCTGTCCTTTCGAGGAGCCTCGGCCGGCAGGTCCGCCAGAACCAGGGAGACCTCGTCCACGTCCGCGAACTCCCAGGTCGCCGACCGTCCTTGAGCAGCGCGTCGGGCGACGACACCGAGGCGCACGAAGGAGTTGAGCAGGCGCACAGCCCGTTCAGGTCGAGATCTGCGCGCAGGCGGTCCAGCCGGGCGCCCAGGGCTTCGAGGCCCAGGGGTGTACGGCAGATGCAAGGAGTGTGCCGCCAGATGTTGTGTTCCGCCGCGCAGCTCTCGGACGAAACGAGGGTCGTCGAGCAGCCAGACCCAGACCCCCACAAGTAGCAACTCCCGCACAAACGGATGGCGAGCAGCGCCAACGTGGTGGTCAGGAGCGCGAAAGAAGGCGCCTGACCTGGACTCGTGTCCGTCAGGCGCCTTCCTCCGAACCCGTCGCGGACCAAGACCCCGCTTCCGCCTCCTCCCCCACGCCGTCGCACGCGGCCTCGGGCCCCTACCGTGACCAGCCGTGTCGTCAGGGCCGGGGGTGTACTCCTGCCACGGAGTTCGCTCCTGGTCGGGCTCTGTCCATCTGTCCCCCGAGGCCCTACTATCCGGTAGCTCCGTGTCGTCTCCCCGCGTCCCCCACGCCCCACGTCGGAGGTTCCGGTGCGCCGTCGATTCACCGTGTTGCTGGCCTTGTTGGGCGCGTTGAGCGGTCTGCTGTGCGCGGCACCCGTGGCCTCGTCGGCCGGTGCGCACCGGCCCGTCGTCCTGGTCCACGGGTACAACGCCGACCCGGGGGTCTGGGGCTCGCTGGCGGAAGATCTGAAGGCCTCGGGATACGGCGACGGGGAGATCTTCCGCTGGTCCTACGACACGCACGCGTCGGTCAACGAGACGCTCGCCGGGCAGTTCGCCGCGTACGTGGACAGCGTCCGCACCCGGACGGGCGCCGACCAGGTCGACGTCGTCGCGCACTCCTTCGGCAGTCTGCCGACCCGCTGGTACCTCGCCTTCGGCGGCGGAACGCGGCACGTCGCCCACATGGTCTCGCTCGGTGGCCCCAACCACGGCACGTACACGGCGTGGGCCTGCGCCGCCTGGGACCAGGCGTGCCGGGACATGTCCCCCGGCAGCTACGTCCAGAAGCATCTGGCCACGGGGGACGAGACCCCCGGCGCCACCCGGTACGCGACGTTCTGGTCGACCTGCGACGAGGTGATCAATCCCGACAGCAGCGTGTCGCTCGCCGGGGCCGTCAACACCGAGGCCGGCTGCCTCGACCACAACGCCCTGCTCGGTGACGACGGCGTCTCTTCAGGCGTGCGCGCCTTCCTCGCGACCGTGACGCCGTGATGCGTGATGCGTGATGCCGTGATGCCGTGACGGATCGGCACCCGCCCCCGATGCACCCCGCCCTGTTTGGATGTACACCGCCCCCAACAGGCCCCCCACCATCAGGAGTTCTCGTGCCGCGTGCCCCGCACCACCGCCTGCGCCAGGCCGTTCCAGCCGCGCTCATCGCCTTGGCCGCGGTCGCGGCCGGGGCACCCGCCGCCCACGCGGCGGCGCCGGTTCCGGCGCTGCGCGTTCTGACGTACAACACGTTCCTGATGAGCCAGAACCTGTATCCCAACTGGGGTCAGGAGCACCGCGCGACCGAGATTCCCCAGGCGTCGTTCTTCCAGGGCAATGACGTCGTCGTCCTCCAGGAGGCCTTCGACAACTCCGCCTCCGACCACCTCAAGCGCGCGGCGTCCGGCGCCTACCCGTACCAGACACCCGTCGTCGGACGCGGCACGAGCGGGTGGGACGCCACGAGCGGGGCCTACTCCTCGACCACGCCGGAGGACGGTGGCGTCACGCTCCTCAGCAAGTGGCCGATCGTGCACAAGGAGCAGTACGTCTACAAGGACGCCTGCGGCTCCGACTGGTGGTCGAACAAGGGGTTCGTCTACGCGGTTCTCGACGTCGACGGCACGAAGGTGCACGTCGTCGGGACGCACACGCAGTCGACCGACTCCGGCTGCGGCGACGGCGAGGCGCAGGCCGACCGCGCCCGGCAGTTCCGGGCCATCTCGGCCTTCCTCGACGAGCGCGACATTCCCGCCGCCGAGGAGGTGATCGTCGCGGGGGACATGAACGTCGACTCGCACGGCCCGGAGTACGCGTCGATGCTCGCGAACGCCGGTCTCGCCCCCGCCGACAGCCGCACCGGACACTCCTACTCCTTCGACACCCAGGACAACTCCGTCGCCCGCTACCGCTACCCCGACGACCCGCGCGAGGACCTCGACCACGTGCTCTTCAAGCAGGGGCACGCCCGTCCGGCCCGCTGGGACAACGAGGTGATCGCCGACCACAGCGCCCCCTGGACGGTGTCGAGTTGGGGCAAGAGCTACACCTACACCGACCTCTCCGACCACTATCCCCTGGTGGCCTCACCACGCTGACGCCCCGTGCGGCGCGTCGTCGAGGATGGGGGCACAGGCAGATCCGATGACGCGTCGGCACCCGTCGACGGGCTCGTGTTCTGCCCGGCGAACGAAGGACAGAGATGAATCCGCCTCTTACGCGATCCACCCACCCGGCATCCAGGAGCACCGTCGCCCGGGTCGTCACGGACGCCTTGCAGCCACGCAACGTTCTCGTAGGCGGCATGCTCGGGATCGGCGCCGCCGCGGGTGGTCCCGCCGGTCTCGCGTGGGGACTTCTCGGGGCGCTCTGCGCCGGGCTCGTGCCCGCCGCGTACATCGAGTTCGAGCGGAAGCGGGGCACTTGGGGCGACCGTCACGTGGTCGACCGGACGAAGCGAGCGCCCATCTTCCTCGTCATCCTGCTGTCGATCGGGGTCGGTCTGCTCCTGATGTCGGTCGGCCACGCCCCGTCGGACGTCATCAGGGCGATGGTCGCGCTGTGGCTGATGACCGTCGTCCTGCTGGGCATCAACACCGTCTGGAAGATCTCCGTGGACTCCGCGGTCGCGTCGGCCGCCGTCGCGCTCCTCGCTGTCGTGCACAGTCCGTGGTGGCTGGCGGGATACTCCGTCACCGCGATGGTGTGCTGGTCCCGAGTGGCTCTGAGCTATCACACCGTGATGCAGACCGTGGCGGGCGCCGCACTGGGAGCGCTGACCACCGTGGCGTGGGTGGGAGCCTGACATCTTCTCGGCCGGCGTTCCCTCTCGAGGGCACACGGCAAGTTCGACGGCGACGGAGTCGTGAAGGGGCTGAGCGGCTCGGGACCACCCGCCTGCCCGGCCCCGGCGTCGGCTTGCTAGCCTGCGCGTGCCTCCCGTGGGGGAAGCCGGTGTGAATCCGGCGCTGTCCCGCAACGGTGTGCGTGCCCTGCCCAGGTCACGCGAGTCCGATCACCCACGGCAGGTGTGCGACCCGTCGACCGCTCGCCGTGGACTGCGAGCAGGGACCGCCCGAGCCCCGCGGGTTCGTGGTGCCCTGCGCGTTCCGCCGGTGGCACCAACCCGGAGGATGTGCGCCCGTCTTGCACCGCACCGATGTCCTTACCGCTCCCTCGGCTCCCGCGGCCGCCTCGCGTGGCCGCACACCTACCGTCCCCCTCGTGGTCGGCCTCGTCCTCGCCCTGGCCGTCTCGCTCGCGTGCGGGATCGGGCTCGGCGCGACCGGCATGGGGTGGGGGCAGGTGCTGCGGCTGATGTGGGCCGGACTCAGCGGCGGCAGTCTCGGCACGGACGACGCGGGGGCCTACACGATCGTGTGGGAGATCCGCTTCCCGCGGGTGGTGCTCGCCGCAGTGGTCGGCGCGGGCCTCGCGGCAGTGGGGGTCGCGGTCCAGGCGCTGGTGCGGAACGCGCTGGCCGATCCCTTCGTGCTCGGCATCTCCTCGGGCGCGGCCGTCGGCGCCAACGCGGTCATCCTGTTCGGTGCGCTGGCCGGGTTCGGCGTCTGGGCCCTGTCCTTCTCCGCCTTCCTGTCCGCGCTCGCCGCGACCCTCATCGTCTACGTGGTGGCGCGCTCCGCGCTCGGGCTCAGTCCGCTGCGGCTCGTCCTGACGGGCACGGCGCTCGCCTACGGGTTCCAGGCGGTCACCACCGTCATGGTCTTCGGTGCCGAGCGCGGTGAGGCGGCCCGAGCCGCCATGATGTGGCTGCTCGGCAGCCTCGGCGGAGCGACGTGGCCGAAGATCCCACTCGCCGCCGTGACCGTGGCGGCGGGCTGGCTGTGGCTCAGGGTGCGTGCGGGCGCGCTCGACGCCCTGTCGATGGGTGACGAGACGTCAGCGGCGCTCGGTGTGCCGCCCGACCGATTGCGGCGTGAACTGTTCGTCGTGACCGCCGCCGTGACGGGCACGGTCGTCGCCGTGAGCGGGGCGATCGGTTTCGTGGGGCTGATGGTGCCGCACCTCGTGCGGATGCTCGTGGGCGCCTCGCACGCCCGGGTCCTCGCGGTCGCGCCGTTGGCCGGGGCGCTCCTGCTGGTGTGGGCGGACGTGCTGTCGCGGGTGCTGCTCGCCCCGACCGAACTGCCCGTCGGCGTGGTCACGGCCGCCCTCGGCGTGCCCGCGTTCCTGCTGCTCATGCGGCGCGGCGGCCACGTGCTGACCGGACGCTGAGTGCACGCGTCCCGGGACCGTCCGTCCCGTACCCGTATCGAAGTCCGTTGTGAAGGAGGAGACGTGCGACTCGACGTCGAATGCGTGTCGGTCGAGGTGGCGGGCGCACGGCTCGTCGACGAAGTCACCCTCGACGCGCCCGCCGGTGCCTTCGTGGGGATCGTCGGGCCCAACGGCAGCGGGAAGTCGACGCTGCTGCGGTGCGTCTACCGGGCGCGACGGCCCGACGCGGGCGTCGTCAGGGTCGAGGGCGAGGACGTGCACCGCATGGCGCCCCGGGCCGCGGCACGGCTGCTCGCCGCGCTGCCGCAGGAGTCGGCCGCGGACTTCGACTTCACCGTCACCGAAGTCGTCGCGATGGGCCGTCTGCCGCACCGCGAGCGCACCGCCGCCCGGGACCGGGAGATCTGCGAACGGGCCCTGGAACAGGTCGGGGTGGCACATCTCTCCGCGCGCGGCTTCCTGTCGCTGTCCGGCGGCGAGAAGCAACGCGTGCTCATCGCCCGCGCGCTCACCCAGGAACCTCGTGTCCTCGTCCTGGACGAGCCCACGAACCACCTCGACATAGCCCACCAGCTCGACGTGCTGCGCCGGGTCCGCGCGAGCGGCCCGACCGTGCTCGCCGCGCTGCACGACCTCAACCTCGCCGCCGCCCACTGCGACCTGCTGCATGTCCTGCACCGCGGCCGTGTCGTCGCCTCGGGCCCCCCGGACCAGGTCCTCTCCCCCGCGCTCCTCGCCGAGGTCTTCGGCGTACGGGCGCATCGAGTGCGCCATCCCGAAACCGGCGCCATCCAGTTCCTCTTCGATACACCGGCTCCCCGACACCCCTAGGAAGGCCCCTGTGCGCACGCTGCTGCCCACCGCCTCACTCGGCCTCGCCGCCGCTCTCACCCTGACCGGCTGCGGAGCACAGGTCACGAGCGAGGACAGGACCGCGCCGTCGCAAGCGGTGACCATCACCAACTGCGGCAAGAAAGTCACCTACGACCGGCGTCCCGAGCGCGTGGTGACCAACGATGTCGGCATCACCGAGCTCATGTTCGCGCTCGGCCTCGAAGACCACATGGCGGGATACGTCATGCCCCCGGACAAGGGATCCGTCGACGGCCTCCCGTACAAGGACGCCTACGACAAGGTGAAGTGGCTCTCCAAGGACCGTGTCACCCAGGAGCTGGCGCTCGACGCGCGCGCCGACCTCGTCTTCGCGGGCTGGAACTACGGCTTCAACGAGAACACCCTGACACCGGACCAGCTGCACAAGGCCGGTATCGGCACCTACCTGCTCACCGAGTCCTGCCGCAATGCCGGCACCGGCACCTCACGCGGGATCATGCCGCCGCTCGACGCCCTGTACACGGACCTGGAGAACCTCGGCAGGATCTTCGGCGTCGAGAAGCGTGCGCGGACGCTCATCAAGCGGTACGAGGCAACGGTCGCCGCCGTTCGCGCGAAGGCTCCCGAGGGAGAAAAGCGCCCGTCGGTGTTCCTCTACGACAGCGGCCAGGACCAGCCCTTCACCTCCGGGCGCTTCGGCGCGCCCGAACAGATCATCAGCGAGGCCGGTGGCGTCAACCTCGTGCACGACCTCAAGGACTCGTGGACGACGGTCGGCTGGGAGACGGTCGTGAAGCGGAACCCGGACGTCATCGTCATCAACGACTACGGGTCGACGAGTGCGGCGCAGAAGAAGGAGTTCCTGCTGTCGTACCCGCCGCTGCGGAACGTCTCCGCGATCAAGCACAAGCGCATCTTCACCCTCGACTACGCCGATCTCGTCGAGAGCCCCAGGAATCCTTCGGCGGTCGAGCGGCTCGGCGCGTATCTGCGTGACGGCGGCGACCCGTCCTGACGCCGAGCGCACACAGGTGCTGCGTTCTTGCAGAATGCGCTTATCAGGAAGACAGCGCGAGGAGGGTGTCATGAAGACGATCGGCTTGATCGGGGGAATGAGCTGGGAGTCGACGTCGGAGTACTACCGGCTGCTGAACGAGTTCACACGCGACCGTCTCGGTGGCCTGCACTCCGCGCGCTGCGTGCTGTACTCGGTGGATTTCGCGGAGATCGAGCAGTTGCAGGTGCGGGGCCGCTGGGAGGAGGCCGGCGACGTACTGGCCGCTGCCGCCCGGTCCGTGGAGAGGGCCGGCGCCGACATGGTGCTGATCTGCACCAACACGATGCACAAGGTCGCCGGACAGGTGGAGGCCGCGGTGACGGTTCCCTTGCTGCACCTCGCCGATGCCACGGCCGACGCGGTGACGGCGGCCGGGGTACGCACGGTGGGCCTGCTCGGCACCGCCTTCACCATGGAACAGGACTTCTATCGGGCCCGGCTGGAGAAGCGCGGCCTGGACGTCCTGGTTCCGGAAGCGGCGGACCGTGCGCTGGTCCACCGGGTGATCTACGAGGAACTCTGCCTCGGGGTCGTGCGGGACGCGTCGCGCAAGGAATACCAGCGCGTGATCGGGAAGCTCGTCGAGCAGGGGGCGCAGGGCGTCATCCTGGGGTGCACCGAGATCGAGCTGCTGATCGGCGCGCAGGACAGCCCGGTGCCGGTCTTTCCCACGACACGGCTGCACGCCGAGGCGGCTGTCGAAGCCGCACTGGCCGCCGCGACATAGCGGCCAGGAAGTGTGCCTGGCACGGTCATTCGTGCAGCTGAGAAACGTCAGAAGGCGGACGCGGACGTGCCTCGCCCGTGGCGGGCGGGGCACGTCCGGACCTCGCGTACGCATGGACGTACGCGTACAGGCTCGACGCCGCGGCGGTCAGGGCTTCAACTCTTGCGGGCCACACCGCAGTACGCGACCTCCACTGCCTCCTCGGTGGGCTGCATGTCGTCCGGGCGCCAGGCCGACGTGGCGACGACGCCGGGGTCAACGACCTCCAGGCCCGTGAAGTAGGCGGCGATCTCTTCCGGCGAGCGCAGGTGGTAGGTGTTGGCCGACTGCGCGTTGTAGGCGGTCACGGCCGCGTTCAGCGCGTCGTTGGTGTTGATCCCGTCGCTCAGGGCCACGTAGCTTCCGGCGGGCAGCGCCTCCAGGTACGCGGCGACCAGTTCCTGGGGCCGGTCGGCGTCCGACAGCTGCCCCATGATGCCGAGCAGGGTCAGAGCGACCGGACGGCTGAAGTCCAGTGTGTTCGCCGCCTCGGCCAGGATGCGTTCCGGGTTGCGCACGTCCTCCGATATGTACGCGCACGCTCCTTCCGGGCTGCTCGTGAGCAGGGCACGGGCGTGGGCGAGAACGAGCGGGTCGTTGTCGACGTAGACGATCCGGCTGTCCGGCGCGATGCGCTGCGCCACCTCGTGCGTGTTGTCGGCGGTGGGCAGCCCGGTGCCGATGTCGAGGAACTGCCTGATGCCGGCCTCGGCCGTGAGAAAGCGCACGGCACGCGTGAGGAAGGCTCGCTGCAGCCGGGCCACGGCAGCGAATTCCGGGAAGGTCGACAGGATGGCATCGCCGACCTCGCTGTCCACGGGGTAGTTGTCCTTGCCGCCCAGCAGGTAGTTCCAGACACGGGCCGAGTGCGGGCGGTCCGTCTGCAGCTTGCTCTTCACATCAGCATTCACATCATCCATGGGCATAGCTTCACACGCCGCAAGGGGTGACAAGGTCAACTCGGATGCGACAGAGCTCTTTTGCGTCGGCCGGGCGCCGACGAGCGGCCTGGCGCTCCTCGCACGCCCCGCCGTCCTCCCGCGAGGCGCGGCGCGGCGGGCGAGGGTGTGTCAGCCGTGCGAGACGTCGAGCCCGTAGAAGGCGACCCGTGCGCCCTTGGTCGTGCTGCTCGACGAGGACTGGTTGTAGGAACCGGCCTTGAAGTACTGCTTGTACGGGAAGAACGACGAGGGTATGGCGTAGTGGGTGGTGCTGCCGTTGACGGTCACGTCGAGCGTGTCGCCACCGGAGACGGCGATGGTGTAGCTCCACGTCTTGCCGACCGCCACATGTCCCACCGTGTGCGTCGTCTGGCCGCCCGACGGCGAGTTCTCCGTGCCCACCACGATGTCTCCGCTCGACCGGTAGTACAGCTCCACCAGGGGTTTGGTGGAGCTTCCGCCGGTGCCGAGGTGGATCTGTCCGACGCACACGTTGGACGTGACGGAGACGACGCGCAGGGTCGCGCTCAGCCGGTGACTGCCGCTGAGCGCCCAGTCGGCGGCGCCGCCGCTGCGGTTCATCTCCCGCAGCTCTGACCGGGCGTAGTTCGAGTTGGGTGTGGTGACACCCTTCTCGGGAGCCCAGAAGGTCATCGCGCCGTCGCGGGTGTCGGTGTAGAAGTACGCGTCCTGGAAGCCGTTCGCGCCCTGGAGCCGCGACGAGGGGATGGTGGTCGGGGAGCCGGGCGAGCCGACGGGTTCCTGCAACTGCCATACGGACAGGTCGAAATTGCCGCCGGGTGCCTTGCCGGGGTCGGCCGCGCTGGCGCTGGGGCCGACCAGCAGGGCGAGGGCTGCGGCGATACCGGCGACCATGGCGGTGGACAGGGTTCTGGTGCGGTGCATGGGGGGTTCCTCCAGGGCTGGGGCGATGACTCACTCGCGTTCACATATCTGAAGGTTGAGTCCACTTATGAACTCGACGCGCGCCGAACCTAAAGGTCTGCACCAGCACAGTCAAGAGAAGGAACAGAGACGCCGACCGCGCACGCGCCGGACCTCATGGCGCCGTGAACCCGACACCCCAGGCAGGCCGCTCGCGCATCGGTCGGCATACAAGAGTCGAACACTTCGCTCACGCGGGTCGGAAGCGAAACGGCGACCGAGCGATAACGGGGAGGCGACGGCACGGCGACGGCGCCCGTCAAGGTGGTGACCACGGCGACCACAAAGAGCCCGCCGGTTCAGGGGCCGCATCGCATACCGGCTCGGCGGCAAGTGCGGGAAGAGGTCAGGCGAGCGACGCGGCACGGGCCGGGTCGAGGGCGTGCTGGAGCGGCTCGGAGAGGGCGAAGCGACGGAGTTCGTCGAGCACGAGCTGTCCGAGGCGGTGACGTTCGGCGCCCAGGGCGCCGGCGAGATGCGGGGTCAGGACGACGTTGGGAAGCGTGAACAGGGATGAGTCGGGAGCCGGGGGCTCGGGATGCGTGACGTCGAGTACGGCGGTGAGGTCCGGCCTGGCACGCAGGACCCGCACAGCGGCCGCCTCGTCGATCAGCGCGCCCCGCGCGGTGTTGATCAAAGTCGCGCCCGGCCTCAGGGAGTTGAGCAGTTCCGACCCGACAAGGCCTTGAGTCTCCGGCAGGAGTGGAGCGTGGAGGCTGACGACGTGGCAGGTGCCGAAGAGTTCCTCCATGCCGACCAGCCGGACGCCGGCCTGCCGCGCGGTCTCGGGCGAGGCCATCGGGTCGGTGGCGACGACCTCGACGTCGAAGCGGGAGAGATGGGCGGCGACGAGTCTGCCGATGTGGCCGAGCCCCCACAGGCCGACCCGCGCCCGGTACACGCCCGGCACCTCGGGGTTGCCCGGGAATCGGCGGCTGCTCGCGACCTCCCGGGCGATCCGGTACGTCTGTTTCAGCCCGAGCAGCACCTGGGCGAGCGTGAACTCCGCCACCGGGACGGCATTGGCGGCGGCGGCCGAGACGATCGGGATGCCGCGCGCCCAGAAGGCGGGCGTGGTCAGGTGGCGTACGGAGCCCGCCGCCACGAACACGGCCCGCAACCTGGGTGCTCGGTCGAGAAGGGCGGCGTCGAGTACGGGTGCGCCCCAGCCGGTGAGCAGGAGGTCGACGTCGCTCAGGACCTCGGGGGCACTCGCGAGTTCCTGCCGGGTGCGCGGCGGTGCCTGCCAGTGCACGAGCCGGCCGATCCCCGTCAGCACCTCGGGCGCGTAGACGTCCGCCCGGCGTTCTTCCTCCATCACCAGCAGGGCTGTGAGTGCGGTGGCCGGTGCGTTCATGCCGGGCGGGTCTCCTCGGGTGGGCCCGGACCCGGGTGGGCGGCGGGAGCGCCGTTCCCCAGGGTTCGGGTGTGTGGGAAAACGTGGGATGGGGCGACGCACATTGGTGTGTCTTGTTTACGACGCACGTCGCGCCACTCTCGGAAGCTATACATCGGATCTTTGATGGGCCCCGACGGATACCTCGGATGCCCTGTTGCGCTCCACTCCACAGGCCGGTGCCAGAAATCCGCTGGCCCATGCCTGGACGGCCGGTCTCGCCGACGCTCAAAGTACGCACACACCAGGAGATTTGCCAAGAGATCGACACGGCCCTCATGTCCCCCGGTGCGGAAGTCGCACTTCCGGATCCGAGCCGACTGAGCGCGCCGAGCAAGGGAGATTTTTTGTATTCATCGGAGTATTGACCGCCGATTCCGGCCCCGCTACCTTCCAGGGCAAGCGCTTTCTAAGCCAACTGTGACGTGGAGAAACGGGAGCTTTCATGCAGAGATCTCGATGGGTCGGTGTCGGTGTTCTCGCCTCGGCTCTGGTGCTCACCAGCTGTTCGTCCGGGCCTGCGGGCGTGACGGCCAAGCAGGACCCGAAGGCGACCCTGGAACTCTGGACCAGGACGACACCGGGCGGGCCCGGCGAGGAGGGCGCTCTCAAGCTCGCGGCCGCCTTCACGAAGGCCACGGGCTACAAGGTCAAGGTCACGGCCATCTTCGACGACTTCGAGACCAAGCTGCAGCAGCGGGCCGCCCAGAAGAAGCTCCCCGACATCGTCATGAACGACGTGACGCAGCTCGGGGCCATGCACAGTCAGGGGCTGCTGCGCGAGATCGACCTGGACAAGATCAAGGACAGCAAGGAGATCATCGGCCAGGGGCTGGACTCCGGAAAGAGCCTGGACGGCAAGCAGTACGGGCTGCCGTACTCGGCGCAGGCGTCCGCGCTGCTCATCCGCAAGGACTGGCGGCAGAAGCTGAAGCTCGACACCCCGCGGACCTGGGACGACTTCGCCGCCATGGCCAAGGCGTTCACCACCCGGGACCCCGACGGCGACGGGAAGAAGAACACGTCCGGCCTCGCCGCGCCGCTGTCCACCAAGCGCGGCTACGCCTCCTGGTACTTCTCCAACTTCCTGTGGGCCGCGGGCGGCGACTTCATCACCGAGTCCGGCAAGGGCACGTACAAGCCGGCGATGACCAGCAAGGCGTCGGTCGAGGCGGTGCAGTGGTTCCGCGACCTGGGCTGCAAGGACAAGGCCATCCAGCCCGGCGCCGTGACCATGGACACGCCCCCGACGAACGAGACGTTCGAGTCGGGCAAGACCGGCATGTTCGTCGTCGGCCCCTACCTGCTGCCCCGCTTCGACGAGACGCTCGGCAAGGACAAGTACGAGGTCGTGCCGATGCCCAAGGGCCCCAAGGACGCCACCGTCCTGGCCGAGGGCGGCTCCGTCTACCTGATGGCCGGCTCCGACAACCAGGCGGGACAGGACGCGTTCGCCTCCTTCGCCGTCTCCGTCGAGGGCCAGAAGACGGGCATGGCGGGCGAGACCGGCTACACCGTGCAACTCCCCGTCAACAAGGCCGTGGACGTCTCCCAGGTACGCCCCGACCCGCGCTGGAAGACCTACGCCCAGGCGTACCAGGACTCCGGTCGGTACGCGCCGTCCATTCCGAACTGGACCCCGGTGCGGCAGGCGACGGCGGACACCCTCAACGCGCTCATGGCCGACTGCGGCCTGAACACCGAGGACAAGCTCGGTGAGCTCGACAAGCAGCTCGCCGGCATCCTCAAGGAGCAGGGAATCGACGCGTCATGAGTCTCGACCAGGCGGAGCCGGCGGCCGTCGCGGCCGCCGCGCCCGGCCCCCGCACACCGGCCGGCGGCCGCGGCGCGGCCGGTGCCCGCCGCGGGCGCAGCCGCAGATCGGGCCGGTGGTGGACGCCCTGGCTGTTTCTGGCCCCCGCCCTGATCCTCTTCCTGTACTTCAAGTTCATCCCCATGGCCAACGCGCTGACCATGTCCTTCCAGGACGTTCAGCCATACCTGGGGAACAAGTGGGTGGGCACCGAGAACTACTCCACGGTGCTCCAGTCGGACGGATTCCGTGAGGCGGCCTGGCACACGGTCGTCCTCGCGGCCGGACAGACGGCCGGTTCGATGGCGCTGGGCCTCGTCCTCGCCCTGCTGATGGAGGGGCAGAGCCGCCGCCTCAAGTTCGTGCGCTCGGCGGCGTTCCTTCCGGTGGTCGTCCCCCTCGCGGTCGTCGCCGAGCTGTGGCGGATCATGTACCACCCGACCGGGGACGGCATGCTCAACTCCCTGCTCGGCCTGGTGGGGCTGGGTCCTTCGGGGTTCATCAACGACCCGGACACATCGATGGTCTCGATCATGGTCACCGGCATCTGGCGGGGCGCCCCCTACGACATGATGATCATCCTCGCCGGTCTGACGAGCGTGGACCGCGGTCTGTACGAGGCGGCGAAGGTCGACGGGGCGTCGAGGTGGCAGCGGGTGTGGCACGTGACCGTGCCCGGGCTGCGGTCGGTGTTCTCGATCCTGTTCATCCTCGCCGCGATCCGCGGACTCCGGGTGTTCACCGAGGTGTTCCTGCTCACCAACGGCGGACCCGACGGCTCCACCGAAGTCGTCATGACCCTCATCTACAAGCTCGGACTCGAGCAGAGCCGGCTCGGCGTCGGAGCGGCAGGTGCCGTCCTGCTGTTCGTCGCGACGCTGATCCTGACCGTCGTCGTCCAACTGCTGCGGCGCAGGGAGAGCAAGTGAGTACGCAGACCGAGACCGCGCTGGGCCTGACCGAGAGCCGCGGCGTCGGCGGCCGGATCGTCAAGACTGTTGTCTACATCCTGGTCCTGATCGTCTTCGCGGGGCCCCTGCTCGCCCTACTCGTCAGTGCCTTCGGCCACGTCAAGGACCCGACCCAGCTGAGCATCATCCCCTCGGGCCTGACGCTGGACAACTTCGACATCGCCTTCGATCAGGGGGTGTTGGCGTATCTGCTGAACTCGTTCCTGGTGGTCGGTTTCGGGCTGCTGCTCCAGGTCGCCGTCTCCGTGCTGGCCGGGTACGCGCTGGCGCGCAAGAAGTTCCCCGGGATGGCGCTGGTGCTCGTCGCCATCCTGGCGACGCTGATGCTGCCCGAGGAGATCCTCGCGCTGCCCCTTTCCCTGATCCTGTCCGATCTGCCGGTCGTCCATTTCAACCTCATCGGCACCCTGGCCGGAATGATCGTGCCGCTCGGCGCCTGGGGGTTCTCCATCCTGGTGATGACCGAGTTCATGAAGGACGTGCCCCGCGAACTCGAAGAGGCCGCCCGCATCGACGGCGCGGGAGACCTGCGGATCTTCGCCCAGATCATCCTCCCGATGTGCAAGCCCGCGCTGGGTGTCATCGGGGTGTTCGGATTCACCATGATCTGGGACCAGTACCTGCTGCCCCTGCTCGTCTCCACCGACTCCTCCTCGTACACGCTCCCCCTCGCGCTGCGGACTCTGCGGATCGACCCCGCCGTCACGCCCGGAGTCGTCATGGCGGCCTCCCTGCTGGCACTGCTGCCTTCCGTGATCGTCTTCCTGTTCTTCCAGCGCTCCTTCGTGAGCGGCCTGTCCTCCGGCGCGCTGAAGGGCTGACCCCGCCCGCTCCCCTGCCCCCCTGTGCACGAGAAGGAACGATGCTCCATGTCACCTGAGCCCGAATCCCACCCGTCCGCGGCCCCGGACACGGACTGGTTCACCACCGCCCGGTTCGGCATGTTCGTCCACTGGGGCCTGTACTCCCTGGCCGCCCGGCACGAATGGGTCAAGAACCGGGAGCGGTTGACCGACGAGCAGTACCAGGTCTACTTCGACCACTTCGACCCCGACCGCTACGACCCGGTCCAGTGGGCCAGGACGGCCAAGGCCGCCGGCATGCGCTACGTCGTCCTCACCACCAAGCACCACGACGGGTTCTGTCTGTGGGACAGCGCGTTCACCGAGTACAAGGTCACCAACACCCCGCACGGCCGCGACCTCGTCGGCCCGTTCGTCGAGGCGTGCCGGGCCGAGGGGCTCAAGGTCGGGTTCTACCACTCGCTGATCGACTGGCACCACCCGTCCTTCCCCGTCGACGGCACCCATCCGCAGCGCGACGACGAGGAGTTCAAGGCTGCCCACGCCGACCGGGACATCCGCGACTACCAGAAGTATCTGCACGGCCAGGTCCGCGAACTGCTGACCTCGTTCGGGCCCATCGACTACCTGTTCTTCGACTTCTCGTACGCCGGACGCACCTGGTGGGGCGGCAAGGGACCCGACGACTGGGACTCCCCCAGGCTTCTGGAGACGATCCGTGAACTCCAGCCGCACGTCCTCGTCAACGACCGGACCGGGCTGCCCGGAGACTTCGTCACCCCCGAGCAGTACCAGCCCTCAGGACCGATGACCGAGAACGGCAGGCCCGTGCTCTGGGAGGCCTGCCAGACACTCAACGGCAGCTGGGGCTACGACCGTGACAACCTCGACCGAAAGAGCGCGGACCTGCTGATCCGGATGCTCGTCGACGGGGTGTCCAAGGGCGGCAACCTGCTGCTCAACGTGGGCCCCACCGGCCGCGGCGACCTCGACCCCCGCGACACCGAGGTGCTGGGCGAGATCGGCCGGTGGATGGGACAGCACGAGCGGTCGGTCCGCGGCTGCGGCCCCTCCCCGTTCACCGCGCCCGCCGAATGCCGCTACACCCAGCGCGGCGACCGGCTCTACGTCCATCTGTTCGCCTGGCCGCTGCGCCACCTGCACCTGCCGGGCCTGGCCGGCCGAGTGCGCTACGCCCAACTGCTCAACGACGCGTCCGAGATCGTCCCGGTCCACATCGAACCGGACCAGCCGGCGGTCAACACCGAGATGGGCGGACAGCCCGCCGGAACGCTCACGCTCCAGCTCCCGGTACGCCGCCCCGACACCCCCGTCCCCGTCATCGAACTGTTCCTGGACAGCCCCGCCGACCTCTGAACCGAGGCCCCCGGCACGGCTGTTCACCGCACACTCACGGAGGCACCATGCAGCGCCGCACCTTCCTCATGAGCAGCGCGGCCGGGCTGGCACTGGCCGCCGCCCCCGTCGGCGCCCTGCCGACCGCCGGCGCGACCACGGCCCCCGCCGTGGTCGGCACCCTGGACGAGCTCCGGGCGGCGATCGACCGGGCTCGTCCGGGCGACCGGATCGTCGTCGCCGACGGCACCTACACCGTCCCGGCGGGCGCTCCCCTGCTCATCCGGGGCAAGCACGGCACCGAACGTGCCCCGGTGACCATCACCGCGCACACGCGCGGCGGCGTCGTCCTGGAGGGCGAGCAGAGCTTCGTCCTCGAAGCCTCCAGCCACATCACCCTCAGCGGCTTCTCCTTCCGGCAGACCACCACCCTGGACGTCCCCCCGGACTGCTCCCACATCAGACTCACCCGCAACGACTTCCAACTGGCCGACATCGAGGGCCTGCACTGGGTGATGGTGCGCGCCGACGACAGCGCCGTCGACCACAACCACTTCCACGGCAAGAGCACCCTCGGCATCTACCTCGGCGTCGAGGGCGCGGGTACGGAGGAGATGGCCCAGCGTGTGCACATCTACCGCAACTACTTCTCCGACCACACCTTCACCGGCTCCAACGGCGGCGAGCCCATCCGCCTCGGCGTCAGCCCCCGGGCCCTGTCCAGTGCCCGTGCCGTCGTCGAGTACAACCTCTTCGAGCGCTGCAACGGCGACCCCGAGGCCATCTCCGTGAAGTCCTCGGACAACACGGTCCGGAACAACACGATCCACGACAGCTTCGGCGGCATCGTGCTGCGCCACGGCAACCGCAACCGGGTGGAGGCCAACCACCTCGTCGACGGCACGGAAGGCGTCCGGATCTACGGCAACGACCACGTCATCGTCAACAATTACCTCGGCGGCCTCGCCGGGCGCGCGATGGTGATCGGCAGTGGCTCGGAACGCGACCACCTGCCCGGCGAATCGCCCGAGACACGCCGGGGCAACGACGCACCCGACCGCGTCCTCATCGCCTACAACACCCTGGTGAACAACGCCGGCACGCTCTCCGGCGAGAGCCAGCGCCCGCACGAACCACGCGATGTGACCGTCGCCGACAACCTGTTCGTCGCGGACACCGGCAGCCTGGTCGAGATGGCCGCCACCCTGCGCTTCACCTGGTCGGGCAACATCCTGTGGGGCGCCGCCGCCGACGGCAACATGCCCGCTTCAGGCGGCGTCCGCACCGACCCGAGGCTGGTGACGGACGCGTACGGCATCGCACGCCCGGCCGCCGACAGCCCGACGATCGACGCCGGGACGCTCCGGTGGCCGCCGGTCACCCACGACATCGACGGTCAGCCGCGCGGCCGCCTTCGGGACGTGGGCGCGGACGAGCACTCCTTCCGCACGCCGCGGCGTGGCCCGCTGACCCCCGCAGACGTCGGCCCCGAGGCCGCCTGAACACCCCCTGTCCCCCATCGACGTAGGAGGCATCATGCAACGACGCACGTTCCTCAGAAGCACCGCGGTGGCCGCGATCGCCGCCGTCCCCCTCGGCACCACACTCACCACGAGCGCCTCGGCGGCCGACATACCCGTCGCCTCCCTGGCCGCGCTCCAGAGCGCCATCAACGGCGCGCAGCCCGGGGACCGCATAGTCGTCGCCAACGGCACCTACACCGTCCCGTCCGGGGGCGCCCTCACCATCTCCGGCAAACACGGCACCGACACCGCACCGATCACCATCGTCTCGCAGAGCCGCGGCGGCGCCGTACTGAAGGGCGAGCGCAGCTTCGTACTGAGCGACTCGACCAACATCGTCCTCAGCGGCTTCGCCTTCCGGCAGAGCACCACGCTGGAGCTCCCGGCCAGTTGCTCGTCGATCCGGCTGACCCGCAACGACTTCCAGCTCGCCGACACCACGGATCTCGACTGGGTCGTCGTGCGGTCGGACGACACGAAGATCGACCGGAACCATTTCCACGACAGGACTACCGCGGGCATCTTCCTCGTCGTCGACGGTCCTTCCGACAAGTCGAAAATGGCCCAGAAGGTGAACATCGTCCGGAACCATTTCTCGGACCACAGCTACGGCGGGGACAACGGCGGCGAGCCGATCCGCCTCGGCGTCAGCGAACGGGCTCTGGCCGGTGCCGACGGCACGGTCGAGTTCAACCTCTTCGAGCGCTGCAACGGCGACCCTGAAGCCATCTCCGTGAAGTCCTCGGACAACACCATCCAGTACAACACCATTCGCGACAGCCTCGGCGGCATCGTCCTTCGACACGGCAACCACTCGACGGTCAAGGGCAACTACGTGATCGGCGGCACCAATGGTGTGCGCCTCTACGGCAACGACCACACCATCGTCAACAACTACATCAGCGGGGTGTCCGATCGGGCCCTGGTGATCGGCAGCGGCAGCACGCGGGATCACAACGTGGACGAGACGGTCGAGGAGCGAAGGGGCAATGACGCCGTCGACCGCGCCCTGATCGCCCACAACTCCCTGATCGGCAACGCCAAAACGCTCGTGGGAGAGACCCGCACCTACGAGCCGCAGGACGTCGTCGTCGCCGACAACCTGCTGGTCGGCGACGCGGGCAGCCTCGTCGCGATGGGAGCCACCACACGCTTCACCTGGCAGAGCAACCTGCTGTGGGGCGCGGCGGCGAACGGCAACATCCCCGCCGGAGGCTTCACCCGGGCCGACCCGCTCCTCGCCCAGGGAGCGGACGGGATCAAGCGGCTGACAGCGGCCAGCCCGGCAATCGGCGCAGCGACCCTCGCCGGCACGCCCGTGACCGATGACATCGACGGGGACCCGCGCGGGAGCGTCCGGGACATCGGCGCCGACGAATACGCGACGGCGGCCGCACTGCGCCACCCGCTCACGTCGGCGGACGTGGGCCCGAACGCCCCCTGAGCGAACGCCGGCGCCTCCAGTGCCCCACGGCTGCCCGCCCGGCGGGCGGCCGTACCACCCGCCCCGCAGACCCGTCGGAGGAAAGCAGCACCATGACCGGGACGAACCAGCGCGACACGGCAAGGCCCGGCCCGCCGACCGCACCGGCCACGGGCCGGACCAGGCTCGGCCTCTGCTCCGTCACCTACCGGCGGCTGCCCGCCATCGAGGTCGCCCGGTACGCAGCCCATGCGGGCCTGGAGGTCATCGAGTGGGGCGCGGACGTACACGCCCCCGCACAGGAGCCCCGTACCGTCCGCACGGTCCGGGCCGTCTCCGACCGGTACGGATTGACGTGCTGCTCCTATGGCTCCTACTTCCGCGCCACCCCGGAGGAACTGGCCGGATTCCCGGCCGTCGCACGGGCCGCGACGCTGCTCGGGGCGGCACGGGTCCGGGTCTGGGCGGGCGGCACCGGATCACAGCACGTCCTGCCGGAAGAGCGTCACCAGACCGTGCGCTGTCTGCGCGAGGCGGCCCGGATCGCCGCGGACCACGGCCTCACACTCGCGACGGAGTTCCACGGCGGAACCCTCACCGACACCGTCGCCTCGACCGTCAGGCTGCTGGACGAGGTGGACGCGGACAACGTCCACACGTACTGGCAGCCCCCGCTCGACCTCCCCGACGAGGAAGCGCTGGCAGGACTCGTCCAGCTCGGCGCACGGGTCACCGCCGTCCACGCCTTCTCGTGGTGGCCGGGCAACACGCGACGTCCGCTGGCGGAACGCGAGGCTCTGTGGACGAGGGCCCTCGCCCTTCTGGACGGCCGGGGCATGGAGGCACTCCTGGAGTTCGTGCCCGGCGACGACCCCGCGGTCCTCACGCGCGAGGCGGCCTCCCTGAGGCATGCCGCAGGCCAAACCCTCTCCCCACAAACGTAGTTGACTGAGGGCGGACGTACCACGAGGAGCAGTCCACCATCTCCCTCCACCCCGACCCAGGACGGCATGCATGCACATCACGGACGACGACACCCTCCTGTTCATCGGCGACTCCATCACCGATGCGGGACGCGACCGCGCGAACGCCACCTCGCTCGGCACCGGCTACGTCTACGAGATCGCCCGGACCCTGCGCGACCGAGCGGCAGGCGGCTCCGGCCCCCGGATCGTCAACCGGGGGATCAACGGCCATCGCGTCTACGACCTCGAACCCCGCTGGACCGCCGACGTGATCGACCAGAACCCGACCGTCGTCACCGTGAAGATCGGCATCAACGACACCTGGCGGCGCTACGACCAGGGAGTGCTCAGTCCCGTCACGGAGTTCCGCACGTGCCTGGACCGCCTGCTGGCCGTCACCGCGCAGCGGCTCTCCGCACGGCTGGTCGTCATCACCCCGTTCCTCCTCCCGGTCGAGCAGGGGCAGGAAGCCTGGTTCGAGGATCTCGGGCCCCGCACCGACGCCGTGCTGCGGGCCGCCGCGGACAACGGCGCCCAGGTCGTCCGCGCCGATCTCCTCCTGCCTCGCGCTGCGCAGAACCGCCCGGCGGCGGAGCTGGCCCGGGACGGGGTCCACCCGACCCCTCTCGGGCACCGGCTGATCGCCGACGCCTGGCTCTCCACAGTCGACGCCGCGTCCCCTGACCCGGTGCGGCACATTCACTGAGCCCGCTGGTCACGGGTTCGCGGCATCCAGATGGCTGGTGTCGCCGAGGCTGACGATCTGGCGGTTGTGGAAGAAGTCGTCCTCGTGCAGCGTGGTGATGCTGCCGGACGAGGCCGGGAAACTGGCGTAACCGGCCGACTCGACCGGCATCTTGATCCAGGACGCCAGGACGAAGGTCAGCGAGCCGCCGTGGGTCACGACAACCTGGTCTTTGCAGGGGCTCCGCACGATCTCTTCCATGACCGCATAGATGCGCTGCGCCCACTGCGCCTTCGTCTCGGCGCCCTCCACGCCCTCGTCATGGTCCATCCGCTCCCCGACGGCCGGTGGCGGGACGAAGCGCCGGTCCAGCCACTCCTGCGGCCTCCCGCCGGCCTGGCCGTAGGACTTCTCCCGCAGCCGGTGGTCAAGGATCGGCTTCACGTCGAACTGGTCGGCCACCGCCTCGGCGGTTTGCCGGGTCCGGTGCAGGTCCGAGGAGAACAGCTCCACATGGGTGCCGTCCGGGATCCGATGCCGAAGCTCCTGGGCGATGGCGGCCGCCGCGCGAACGCCTGCGGGCGTCAGATGCGAATCGTGCCATCCCCCGACGACTCCCTCGACGTGGTGTGTGGTCTCTGGGTGGGTGACGACGTAGAGCGTGCGCACGAGGATCCGTCCTTCGGTAACTGGCATCCGGCTGATCGCGGCCCGCCACCATAGCCGGACGCGATCACGATTCCGCCTCCGGCAGATGTGGCCGCACCGGTCCGCGCCGGCACCGGTCCGGTCCGCACGGCGGGTCTCTTCAACTCCGGGCCGAGTGGCTCCGCCGTCCCGACCGGCTCCCTCGGCGTCGGCCGCGCTTGGGCCGGCGGCACGGACCGGGCTGTCCGCCACCGCGTGCTGGTCGCCCTGTCTCCCGGAGCCGTCGACTGACAGTCACACGCGGCGAGGTCAGCAGGCGGCCCCGGCCGCGCGGGCGAGCTTGCCCGCACGGCCGGGGCCGGCAGCGCGACGGAGTCGGGCGACGACGGGTGCCTGCCGATCTCGGCAAGCGACGTCAGGCGTCGATGCTGTAGAGGGCGAACTGCTCCCACGAACCCGAGACCTCGGCGGAGCGGGCACGCAGCACGTACTGGAGCGACCCGGTGTAGCTGTTCTCCATGGTGACGAAGAGGCCGTTCAGCGTGGACTGGAGCGCATAGCGGTCCAGGTCCGCGTTGTAGTACAGGGCGAACCGCTCCCAACTGCCCGCGCTCGTGGAGCGGGCGCGCAGGATGTTCTTCGCGCTGCCGGTGTAGTTCTTCTCCACGGCCACGTAGCGGTTGTTCGCGAGGGAGCGCAGCGCGTACGTCGCGGTGGCCTCGTCCCACTCGAAGGCGTAGCTCTCCCAGGAACCGCCGACCGCGGTGGAACGGGCGCGCTGTGCACCGGTGTTCGGGGCCGGGTAGCTCACCTCGGTGGCCACGAAGCGGTTGTTGCGGGCCGACTGCAGGGCCAGCCGCTCGGGCTCGGCAGCGGCGCGCGGGGCCCGCCGGCCGTCCGTCCCCGCCGTCACGCGCGCCAGGTCGGCTGCGTCCACCGCCTCCCAGCCGGCGGGGACGGCGGCCCGCTCGCCCACCGGGGCGGCGACCGCCGCGGGAACGGTCAGACCGGTGACCGCCACCAGCGCGCTCAGGGACAGCAGAACGGAAGTCGTACGTCTCACGAGAATTCCTCGGCTTTCATCACACGGACACCAGGGTGACGAGAGGAATTTCTCCGCACCCCCCAAGACCGCTTTCGGCGCCCCTCCCCGGACACGTCGGCAGCCACCACGCCCTCATGGCGAAGCTGGATCAGCATAGAGACGCCGTTGCGCGACAAGGATCGAATCAGTCGTCAATTGAAGAACTTCGAAGGGGAATTCTCGGCATTACCCATTCCGCGCATTCCCGTTAACTCGAGGGTCACCCCGCGTATGGGTTCCGGCTCCCGCGTCCGGCAGGGATGATGCTGGAGCGTGACCGGGAGGGTCGCGCAACGGCGGCCTTGTGTCTGGCCGCCTCGGCGCTCTTGCTGGGGCTGCCTCATGGGTGGCATGCGGCGACGACGTGGGTGCACATCGAGCACCGTTTCCTGTGGCTGGTCAGCCGGCTCGTTCCGGCATCGGTCGTCGCGTACGTCTTTGTGCGTCTGCGTCGTGACATCACAGCCGGTCCCCACCGTCGCGCCACGGAGCAGGAGAGAAAGGAGGCGTCGCGGTCGAAGCGCTACCGCGGTCAGCACCGCTGACCGGCGAGCCCTCCATGATGCCGGTCGCCGGCGCGAGAGGGTTCAGTCTCCGCTCTGGATGACGACCTCCACTGCCCGGTGCACCGCCGCTGTTCCGTCCGGGCCTGCGAGAGGCCGCTGACGAACGCGGCGCCCAGGACAGCTGCGAGACCTGCATCCATGCCGCCAGTCTGCCCTGATCCGTCGCGCCACGGTGGCCCCTCTGATCTCCCCCGGGTCGGTCTGCGATCCCGCGGACGCATGAGGTAGGAAGACATCCGTGACCGAACCGCCCCAGACCGCCACCCAGCACGCGTTCATCGCCCTCGCGCCGCCCGACGACGCGAAGAACGAGGTGGCGCACGCGCTGAGCCCGGCCTACGCCGCCCATCCCGATCTGCGCTGGAACCGCATCGAGGACTGGCACATCACCCTGGCCTTCCTGGGCGAGCTGCCGGTGCGCACGGTGCAGCGGCTTCGGGCACCCCTCGCCGGTCTGGCGGCTGCCCGTCCGTCCCTCGCACTGGGACTGGCCGGCGGCGGGCACTTCGACGAACGCGTGCTGTGGACCGGCGTCGAAGGCGATCTCGACGGGCTGCACGAGCTGGCCGAAGCGGTACGAGCCCGGGTCAGGGACTGCGGTGTCGACTTCGTGGAACGTCCGCTGCGGCCGCACCTCACGCTGGCCCGCGCCCGCCGCTACGACACCGCGTCCGTGACGGCGGCCGCCGCATGCCTAGACGGTTTCGCCGGACGCCCTTGGCGGACCGAACGCCTCCATCTGGTCGGCAGCACCGTCAGGGGCCACTCAGGCCCGCGGCGCTACCAGGACGTCGACGCATGGCCCCTGGCCGCCATGAGAGGTGCGTGCGGTGACCCGGCTCCTTGACCGGCGATGTGCGCGCAGACGCGGCGTACCCCGGGACGAGCGCCGTCCGGGGTACGCCGCTCTCACCGGCTCGTGGGGCCTTCGAGGGCCTGCAGTGTCCCGCCGGGCAGCCGGTCGTCGCCCCAGCTGCGTTCGATGTAGCCGATGATCCCGGCGATGTCCTCGGCGGGCACCCGCTCCGGTTCGCCGTGCTCGAGCGGGTCGGCGTGGAAGATGTACAGCCGCGAGGCGAACTGGTCGAACGGCAGTGAGGCCTCGCCGAACCGCTCGCCGTTGCCCGCCGTGGAGACGACGACGCCGTCGCCCCAGTCCTGGCCGCTGTCGTTGTTCGGGTTGAAGAAGTAGACCCGCATGACGTCCTGCGGGTCCGGCGCGACCCGCAGGATCGTGATCGCGTGCCAGCCGACGTAGCGGGCGGCGCTGTCGGTGACGGCGACGCCGGCCGGCTGCGGATGGATCAGCGGCTGCTCACCGTTGTACGTCGGGTGGTAACTGGCGTGGAACTGCCGCAGGAACTCGTCGAGGTCGATCAGGTTGCCGGTCGCGACGTCGACGTTGATGTGGAACTCCCGGGCCGTCCACCAGCCGTGGAACTCGGGGTTCACCCACCGGTGCGGGTCCCCCGGCCGCGCGGCGCAGCGCCGACCCATCTCGGCGTAGATCCGGTCCAGGTGGGGCACCGCGAGCAGCGACACGGGGTCCAGGTCCATCGGCAGCGTGCTCGCGACTCCGGTCGCGCTGTCCTTCGAGGAGATCGGCTGGCCCTCGAAGTGCATGAGGACCTCGTCGTCGCGGGCCGCCCAGACCACCATTTGCAGCAGGTAGTCCGGGTCGTTGTAGGACCACATCGACAGCGCGCGGGCCGACTGGCAGGTGGGATTGTCGCCCTGGCCGACGCCGAGGGGCTGGCCCAGCATCGAGAGCACCCCCGCGAGGAGCCGTGCCCGCGGCCCCGGTTCCTCGCCGAACACCGTCGTCAACCGTTCCCGCGCGACCGGGGAGAGTTCGAGCGACAGCTGGCGCCACAGCGCGGGCACCACCGGCGGCTCGTAGAGGATGCCGCGGTCGAGCAGCAGCGCAAGCCCGTAGACGCTCTGCGCGGTCTGCGGGTGCACGGCCACCTCGATCAGCCGGTGCACCAGTTCGCTGTAGCGCAGCAGGCAGTTGCGGCCGGTGTCGGAGAGACCGAGCGCCTCGCCGAGGAGGTAGTCGCTCTCCCGCAGGAGGAACCGGAGCAGTTCCGCGTGGTACTGCGACACCAGGCCGGTGTCGTGCATCGCCCGCGCGAATCCCGTGGCCTCGTACTGCAGGCCGCCGGTGTCCATCGCCTCGAGCCGGGAGCGGAAGACGGCGAGGCCCGGGTCGTCCCGGCATGCCTCGGTGGTCCCGAACAGGCTCGTGATGAGCCGGTCGACGCCCTGCCCCGACGTCACGCCGAGGGCGATGTCCGGGTCGTTGCGGTAGACCGCGATCCGGGTGATCAGGGCCTGCACCGCCTCGACCTGGATCGGGCGCTGGCGCAGGATCCGCCAGATCTCGTCGACCAGCTTGTCCAGGACGCTGTCGTAGCCGATCTCGTCGGCGACGTGGCGGAACAGGTCCCGGACGAGCTGCGCGGTCCGGCCCTGCTGGGTTCGCTCCGCCTCGGTGGGCGGGTTGAACAGCAGCTCCAGGTTCATCGCCAGTACCTGGGACAGGAACAGCCGGGCGTCCTCGGCGGGCAGCGTCGGGTGAACGAAGTCGCCGCGGGCGACGGCGAGCATCCGGAGCTCACTGGTCGCCTCCAGGACCACGGTGTCCGCCACCCCGCTCTGCAAGGTGCCGCTGACCAGCGCCGGGACGAGGATCTCCGGCGAGGCCCAGTCCGTCCCCAGGAAGAGCCCGGCTTCCTCGAGGGCCTGCGCCCTGGCCTGGACCGCCGCGGCGCCGCCCGGCTGCATGAGTACGCGTCGCAGTGCTTCCAGGACCCGCCGCAACTTCGTGTGCTTGCCGAACTCGCGGGTTTCGGCCATGGCCTGGACGGCTTCGTCGAGTGAGGTCACGCGCTTGTCCAGCGTCGTGGCCTCACCGCTGACGTCGACGGTCGGTTTCAAAGGGGGTTCCTCGGGTTGGTCTCCCACGTCCACGGAATCGTCAGACGTAGAAGTCGAGCTCTTCCTGCTTCTTCAACAGGTCGCGCATCCGGTAGGGGTCCTCACCGAAGAAGTAGACCAGACCCCAGTGAGTACCGAACGCGGTCCTCTTGGTGACGGTCTCCTCGAGCGGTGTCGAGAGGTCGTGCGACTCGTAGTAGTCGTCGTCCTCGGTCTCCTCCGGGATCTCCAGTTGGCTGACGACGCGGCGGCGCGGGTAGACGCCGAAGCAGCCGGCGACCCCGGACGCGTCGACGACCTCGCGCGGGAAGAAGGCGTCGATCTCCTCCTCGGTCGTCTTCGGGTCGAAGGCCAGCACGAGCCCCTGGTAGGCGTTGAACCCGTAGGCCCGTTCCAGCAGTTCGAACACCTTGAAGCCCGGCGGCCGGTAGGCGACCTCGCCGAAGTACATCTCGCCGTCGCTGGTGACGAAGTACTCCGGGTGCACGAAGCCGAACTCGATGTCGAACGTCTTGATGAGCTTCTCGATCTGCGCCGTGATCTGCGGGCGGTACCGCTCCAGTTCCGGAGTGGCCGGCACGAAGACCGAATATCCCAGCGTGACGTACTCGGAGATGTTGAGGAACTTGATCTTCCCGTTGTGCACCCACGCCTCGACCGCGAACTCCCAGCCGTCGAGGTGGGATTCCATGAGGACCGGGAACTCCTCGTCCGGGATCGTGTCGACCTCGTCCGGGGTACGGATGACGCGGTGCCCGAGGCATCCCGCCTTGTCGAACGCCTTGACGTGGATGGGGTCGTTCGGGTCGCCGTCCAGCTTGAGCAGGGTCTGGTTGACGCGCTTGAGGAAGCGGGTCACGTCCTCCCGGTCGTGGGCTTCCTCGAAGATGCCGACGCGGATGCCGCCGAGCTGCGCCCGGCGCTTCATCAGCGCCTTGTCCCGCAGCAGCATGGCCTGTCCGTACAGACGCGGGTTGTCCAGCAGAACGGAGTTGATCGCCCCCGCCCACTCGACCGTCTCCTCGTACAGCGGGATCGCGACGTCGACACCCATGCTCTGCAGTGTCTCGGCGATCTCCATGGAGCGGTCGTTGAGCCGTTCGAAATCCCACAGCACGTAGGGGATGTCGTGTTCTACGCAGTACTTCTCGGCCCATTCCGGGGCCACGACGACGTATCGCCGGTCGAATCGGTCTAGGGCTTCCACCGCATTGAGACTCCAGCCAAGAAGCGCTACATAGCCTTTGTCCGGATTCTTTGTGGCCGGTTCGCCCTGTGTCATAGGCTGCTTCTCCTTCGGCGCGTGCGCCCATTCGACGGCGTGGCTGGCACGACCGTGCCCGGCGAACTGCCGCGCAAGCTGCTCCTTCCCGCGCGCAAGCACCTCATTCGCCCCGCGGGCATCTCAGTCCCGCCGGGCTTCGCGTCAGGGTGTGACCATGTTGAAGTGCGGGTCGAACTCGTCGGTCACGGCGGCAAGTTGCGCCAGCACCCCGATGTCGCCCTCGGCCCGCACCTGGCCGGCCTCGACGGCATGCGCCGCCTGAGCGGGCTTGAGGAGGGTCCCGGCGAGCGCCGGTTTGGCGCCGGTGAGGGTGAGGTGGGCGCCGTCGGCGTGGCCGGGGCGGGCGTTGAGAACGCCGCCGCGGACCCACATGGTCCAGGGTTGGTCGTTGCCGGTGCCGGTGAAGGTCCAGTTGACGCGGATGTCCAGGCCCGCCCTGTCGGCGGCCCGTCCGTCGAGGTGGACGGCCGCGAAGTCGAAGAGCAGGTCGACGGGCATGGCGAGGATGGTGTCGAGGCTGTCGGTGTTGAGCTGCCCCTCGGTGGCCACGCCGTTGCGCAGTTCCTTGGCCGCGCACAGGAAGATGCCCCGGTACTGCGGGACTTCCTGCTGGTAGCCCAGCTGTTCGTAGGCGTCGGCCTGGAGCTCCTTGGCCTCGGTGTCGTCGGGGTCGGCGAAGACGAGGTGGTGCAGGATCTGGACGGCCCAGCGGTAGTCGCCGGACTCGATCGCGTCGCGGCCCTCCTGGAGGATCTTGTCGCGGCCGATCAGGGCGACGTGGCGCTGGGCGTGGTCGACGGGGAGCAGCGGCAGGATCGTGGCCGGGTCGCCGTCCCAGAAGCCGAGTTCCTTGTGGAAGACGGCGCGGATGTTGTGGTGCAGTCCGCCGTGGTAGTAGCGGCTGTACCACTTCTTGCCGAGTTCCTCGGGCAGGTCGACGGTCTCGGCGGCCTCCAGCGGGGTGAGGCCCTGGTTGGCCAGGCGCAGCGCCTGATCGTGCATGAACTTGTAGAGGTCGCGCTGATCCTCCAGGAACTTCACGACGTTCTCGTTGCCCCAGACCGGCCAGGTGTGGGGGCCGTAGTGCACTTCGACCTCCTCGCCCCATCGCACGAGGGTCTCGTCCAGGTAGCGGGCGAAGTTGCGGGCGTCGCGGGTGCGGGCGCCGCGGATGGTCTGGATGTTGTGCATCGTGTGGTTGGCGTTCTCCGCGCAGGTGAGCGCCTTGATCTCGGGGATCCAGATGTGCATCTCCTCGGGCGCCTCGGTGTCCGGCGCGTAGAGGAACTCGAACGTCCAGCCGCCCAGGGTGCGCGTCTCGCCCGTCTTCGTGACCGGGTCGGTGGGGGCGATGTAGCTGAAGTGGGTGTACATACCGGTGTCGCCGGAGCCGAGGCCGGCACTGACCAGTCCGCAGTCGCAGCGCGGCAGGAGCACGCCGAAGGTGTAGCCCATGCGCCGGGACATGGCGTTGCCCGTGATGACGTTCTCGCCGATGGCGTACTTGTTGAACGACTCGACGGTGCCCGGCGCGACGATCGGGATCTTCCCGGAGGCCACGTCCGCCTCGTCGACGATGCCCTTGACGCCGCCGTAGTGGTCGAAGTGGGTGTGCGTGTAGATGACCGCGACGACCGGCTTCGTGTTGCCGGTCTCCCGGCGGAACAGCTCCATGGAGGCTTCGGCCAGGTCCACGTTGTCCCCGGTGTCGATGATCACCAGGCCGTCGGGAGCGTCGACGATGGTGACCGTCATGGTGACGCGTACCTGGTACAGGCCGTCCACGACCTTGAACAGCCCTTGGCGCTGGAGCACCTGCGACTGTCGCCACAGGCTCGGGTTGACGGTGTCCGGGCAGGGTGTCTCATCGGTGATGTACGCGGTCAGTGAGCCGTCGCGGACGAGATGGCCGTCCTTCGTGTACATCTTCTCCGGGAGGCCGGCGAGGAAGCCGCGGGCCGCGTCCGTGAAGTCGGCCCGGTCCTCCATCGCGTAGCGGGACACAACTGCCCGGTTGGCGTCGGTGGTGATCGGTGTGGCGTGCTTCGGCTCGGTCATGTCGCGCTCCGGACAGTACGAGGGGGCGGCGGAAGAGACGTGGTTCAGGGCGTGATCATGTTGAAGTCGGGGTCGAACTCGTCGAGGAGTCCGGCCAGCGTCTCCAGTGCCGTCCCGTCGCCTTCGAGCTCGATCTTTCCCGCCTGGGCCAGTCGCGGTGCGCTGCCGGGCTTCATGAGGGTGGCGACGAGGGCGCTCTTGGGGCCGGTGACCGTGAGCCGGGTGTCGGGAGACGCGCCTCGGCGGGCGTTGAGGACGCCCCGCCCGATCCACATCGTCCACGTCTCGCCGCTGTCGTCGCGCCCGTCCCTGAAGCGGAAGTCGATGCGCAGATCGGCGTTCGCGGCCTTGTCGCCGATGACGTGCACCGCGGCGAAGTCGAAGAGGATGTCGATCGGCATCGCGAGGATGGAGTCGGGGCTGGCCGTCACGAACGCCGCCGGGACGACGCCGCCGCGCAGTTCCTTCGCCGCGGTGAGGAAGATGCCCCGCCACTGCGGGCCCTCGGCCTGGTAGCCCATCTGTTCGTAGGCGTCGGCCTGGAGGTTCTTCGCCTCGGTGTGGTCCGGGTCGGCGAAGACGAGCGTGTGCAGGATCTGCACGGCCCAGCGGTAGTCGTCCGCCGCGATGGCGCGCCTGCCCTCGGCGAGGATCTTGTCGGCGCCGATGAGGTCCACGAAGCGGCGGGCGGTGTCGACGGGGGTGTGCGGGTGCAGGGACACCGGGTCGCCGTCCCACATGCCGAGTTCCTTGTGGAAGACGGCGCGGACGTCGTGGTGGAGCGTGCCGTGGTAGCCGCGGCTGGACCAGGCGCGGCTCAACTCCTCCGGCAGTTCGATGACTTCGGCCGCCTCGAGCGGGGTGTACCCCTTGTTGGCGAGGCGCAGCGCCTGGTCGTGGATGTACTTGTACGTGTCGCGCTGCGACTCCAGGAACGACGTCACGTCCGCGTTGCCGAAGACCGGCCAGGTGTGCGGCCCGTAGTGGATCTCGGCCTCGTCGCCCCAGCGCTCCAGCGTCTCGTCCAGGTAGCGCGCGAAGTTGCGGGCGTCGCGGGTGCGGGCGCCGCGCAGGGTCTGGATGTTGTGGAGTGAATGGTTGGCGTTCTCGGCGCAGGTGAGGGCCTTGAGCTCGGGGATCCAGATGTGCATCTCCTCGGGCGCCTCGGTGTCCGGCGCGTAGAGGAACTCGAACTCCAGGCCCGCCAGTTCCCGCTTCTCGCCGGTCGCGGTGACCGGATCGGTGGGCGAGATGTACGAGACGGTGGCGCCGCCCAGGGTCCGGATGCCGATGCCGCTGGTGACGCAGCCGCAGGCGTTGAGGTCGAGGAGGCTGCCGAACGCGTATCCAGCCCTGCGGGCCATCGCGTTGCCGGTGATGACGTTCTCGCCGATGGCGTGCGAGTCGAAGGACGCGATGGTGCCCGGGGCGATGATCGGCACCTTCCCCGAGGCGACGTCCTCGGCGCTGACCACGCCCTTGACCCCGCCGTAGTGGTCGATGTGCGTGTGCGTGTAGATCACCGCGGACACGGGCTTGTCCGTGACGTGTTCACGGATCATCCGCATGGACAGCTCCGCCGCCTCGACGGACGCGGAGCAGTCGACGACCACGAGGCCGCTCTCGCCCTCGACGACGGTCAGGTTCGCGATGTCGGCGTTGCGGACCTGGTAGATCCCTTCGTGGATCTGGTACAGGCCGCCCTTCTTCATCAGCTGCGACTGTCGCCACAGGCTCGGTTCGACCGTGTCGGGCGCGGGCGCGTCGTCGGCTATGTACGCGAACCACTCCGGGTCGAAGAGCACGCGCTTGCCGTCGGCCGCGTAGATCTTGTCCGGGAAGGGGGCGATGAACCCGCGGTCGTTGTCCGCGAAGTCCTGTCTGTCGTCCATGTCGTACCGCGCCACAGCCTCTCGGTTCGCAGCGGCGGTCGCCGGGGTCGCGGGCTTGGGCGCAGCGGTCATGAGAGCACCTGTCCTTTTTCAGCCAGTACGCCCTAATAGCCTGCCGGGGTTACGGCGTCCCGCAACCCGAGGACGTGTCTCGGCCGGCGATCCACGTCTCGGCCTCGGCCAGGGCCCGCTCCAGCGGGGCCAGGAGGGCGCCCTCGGCGGGGACGACGCCGCCGGGGCCGAGGTCGTGGTCCAGGCCGGTTGCCGTCAGGAGACGGACGAGGCCGGGTTCGACGCCCGCGAGGATCAGGCGGCCGCCGTGGGCGTCGAGGTCGCGGACGTAGCGGCGCAGCACTGTGACCACCGTGGAGGACGGCACGTCGGGGACGCCGCGCATGACGAGGATCAGGACGGCGCCGCGGGCGTCGTCGGAGCGCGGAAGCATCGCCTCGATGCGGCTCATCTCGGCGAAGAAGCTGACGCCGTCGTAGTGGAGGACGGTGATCTCGCCGGGAGTCAGCTTCGCGGGCGGCTCGCCGGTGAGCCAGTCGCTGCCGTCGCGGGTGAGGGCGACGAGGCGGGCGCGGCGGGCGGCCTGGGCGCAGTACAGGAGGAGGGAGAGGACCGCGCCGAGGACGATGGCCTGCTGGAGGGGGAGCTGGGTGGTGGCGAGGAAGGTCAGGAGCATCGCGCCGGCCGACATCCACGAGGTGCGCAGGACGAGGACGATGTCGTGGCGTTTTCCCCAGATGAGTTCGCCGCCGACGACCAGGATCAGGCCGCCGATCACCGGCATCGGGATGTGTTCGGCGAGCGAGCCGCAGACCAGGACGATGACGGCGAGCAGGATGCCGGAGAAGATGCCCGCCCAGCGGGTGCGGGCTCCGGCCGAGACGGCGACGCCGGTGCGGGAGAGCGATCCGCCGGAGGGCAGTGACTGGAAGAGGCCGCCCGCGACATTGGCCAGTCCCTGGGCGGCGAAGTCGCCGTTGACGGAGGAGCGGGAGCCGTCGGGGTTGGGGACGGAGGGGCCGATGCCCGCCGCCTGTGCGAGGCCGACCAGGGCGACCGCGACGGCGCCGCCGAGCAGCTGCGGGACGGCGGACAGATCGGGTGCGGTGAAGCCGGGCAGGGCGCCGGGGATGCCGGCGATGTCGCGGACCAGCTCCACATCCGTGCCCAGCGCCGCCACGGCGACGCTCGCCACGACCATCGCGATCAGCAGGGCGACCGTTTCCAGGCGGCGCACGAGACGCGACAGCGCCCAGACGGCGATGGTCGCGACGGCCACCAGGGTGGCGGCGAGCTGCCACTGTCCGATGTGCACGAGCCAATCGCCCAGCTGATGAAGGCGGTTGTGGCCCTGAGGTCGGTAGCCGGTGGCGTCCTTGAGGACGCCGGTGATGATCTGCAGGGCGATGCCGGTGGAGAAGCCGGTCATCACGGCGTTGGAGACGAAGCTCATCACCACGCCCAGGCGCAGGACCGCCATCAGGAGCATGACGACGCCCGCCATGACCGTGAGGGTGGCGATGTTGCCCGCGTTCTTCGGGTCGAGTCCGGCGTCGGACAGAACGCTCTGGGAGGTCAGCGCGATGGCACTGGTCAGCGTCGTGACCATCAGGACCGTGCGGGAGGTGAGCGAGCCGACGATCGCCGGGACCACGCCCGCGTACAGGCCGGCCACCGGGTTGAAGCCGGCGATCGACGCGTAGGCCATGCCCTCGGGGATGGAGAACAGGCCGGTGACGAAGCCGGAGCCGGCGTCGGACGGTGTCGGTCTCCCGAGGTGGGGAAGGTGACGGCGCAGTTTCGACCGCCGGTCGTCGTCGTGTGCCGGCTCGCTGGTCACGCCCACCGCCTTCCCCGGATGATCCGAACCTGGTCGCGTCGGCCGGCTCCTGTCGTGGTCAGGGTGTGACGATCGCGAAGTTCGGGTCGGGTTCGTCGAGCAGGCCCAGGAGCAGGGCGACGACGGAGGCGTCGCCCTGCTGACCGATCCCGTCGAGGCCGTGCCCGGCGAGCATGCCGAGCAGCTGCGCCTTGGTGAGGGTCAGGGTCAGGTCGGCGGTGGTGTCCCTGGGGTTCTGGTAGTGGATGAGCGTGCCGTTGGAGAGTTCCATGCGGTACGTCTCACCGAGGTCGATCACGTTCCACAGGATGCTCAGCCGCAGGTCCCAGGCCCGCGGCCCGTTGACGCGGATGGCGAGCGAGTCGAAGAGCTGGGTGACGGAGAGCGCGGACGCCATGCTCGCGGCGAGGGCGATCGGCGTCTTCGGAACGCCCTCGCGCAGTTCGTGGGCGCCTTCGAGGAAGAAGTTGCGCCAGGTCGAGCACTCGGCGCCGTACCCGAGCCGGGTGAGGACGTCGGCGAGCAGTTCCCGGGCGCCCGTGTGGTCCGGTGCGCCGAAGACGACGTGCGAGGCGAGTTCGGCGGCGAACCGCAGGTCGCCCTCGTCGGCGAAGGCGCGTGCGGCCTCGACAGCCCGGTCGGCGCCGCCGAGTGCCCGTACGTACCGTTCGCCCTGGGCCTGCGGCGGGTGCTGCCACAGGTGGGCGGGGTTGCCGTCGAACCAGCCCATGTAGCGCTGGTAGATGGCCTTCACACCGTGCGACACGGAACCGTAGTAGCCGCGCGTGTGCCAGGACTTCTCCAGCTCGGGCGGGAGCTGGATGTCCTCGGCGATCTCGATGCCGGTCAGGCCGCTGTTCATCATGCGCAGCGTCTGGTCGTGCAGGTAGCCGTACATGTCGCGCTGCCGGGTCAGGAAGCGGACGATGCGGTCGGTGCCCCAGGTCGGCCAGTGGTGGGAGGCGTAGACGACCTCGGCCTCGTGCCCGTGCAGCTCGATGGCCTCGTTCAGGTAGCGCGACCACATGCGGGCGTCGCGGACCTGCGCGCCGCGCAGGGTGAGCAGGTTGTGGAGGGTGTGGCAGGCGTTCTCCGCCATGCACAGGGCGCGCCGCTGCGGCAGGTAGAAGTTCATCTCCGCGGGGGCCTCGGTGCCCGGCGTCATCTGGAAGACGAACCGGACGCCGTCCAGGACTTCCTCCTGGCCCGTTCCGGTGATGGTCACGTTCGGCGGGATCAGGCCCACCGATCCGGACGAAGTCGCCATGCCGAGACCCATGTTGACCTGCCCGGTGGGTCCGACGGGCGCGCCGAACGCGGAGAAGTACATGCCGCGGCGGATCATCGCCGTGCCCGCGTAGACGTTCTCGGAGGCGGCGTGCTCCATGAAGTGCTCCGGCGCGACGACGGGTACGTCGTCGTCGGGGCCGATCACCCCCATCACACCGCCGAAGTGGTCGAAGTGCGGATGGGTGTAGACGACGGCCGTGACCGGCCTCTCGCCCCGGTGCGTGCGATAGAGGCCGAGCGCCGCCGCGGCCACCTCGGCGGAGACCAGCGGGTCCACGACGATCACGCCGCGCTCGCCCTCGATCAGCGACATGTTGGACAGGTCCAGGCCGCGGACCTGGTACACGCCTTCCGTCACCTCGTACAGGCCCTGGCGCGCGCACAGGGCGGCCTGCCGCCACAGGCTCGGATCGACCGTGTCCGGGGGTTCCGCCTGCTCCATGAGATACGCGTAGGCGTCACTGTTCCAGACGGTGGCTCCGTCCGCGTTCTTCACGACACCGGGTTCCAGTGCGGCGACGAACCCCCGGTCGGCGTCCTGGGCGTCGGTGCCGTCGTCCACGGGAAGGTCGGTCGTGGTCATGAGGTCCTCCTGCGTCCGGTGCCGCGACTCAGCCTTGTGCGGGACCGTGCGGGGGGCCATCGGGATGGGCCGTACGAGTGAACTGTCCGGTCAGGTCCAACTCGGCGACGGTCCGTTCTGCGGCGCGTAAGGGACCGGCCGGCCGGTGAGGGCGTCGAGGAGAACGCGGTCCGCGAGCGGCCGGCGAAGTTCCACCTTCATGTTCTTCTCGATCATCTCGGCGGAGCAGGCCCCGCTCTTCGGCCCCGCGACGGAGGCGTACAGCACCACGTCGTCGTCCGTCTCCAGCACCTTGACCACCGGGCCGTCGTCGCAGGCCCCGTGCGTCGCCCGTACCGCCACGGAACGGCCTTCCACCGCCGGCCCGCCCAGCCGAACACCCCTGAGGCCTCCGGCCGTCCCTTGACCGACCTGCCCGATCGGCGATTCGGGCAGCTTCGAGGCGGCAACGGCGACGCGCTTCAGTGGAGCGTCGTACCCCCGCAGCGTGAAGAGCCAGGCCGGGACGATCGCCGTGCCCCGGCTCGTCTCGATCGTCGTGGTGCCGAGCCTCGCTCCGGTCACGGTCAGCAGGGGGCCGTCGCTGTGGTTGAGCGCGAACGACCGATAGGCCTCCTTCGAGCGGGTCAGCGGACGGTTGAGGGACTTTCCGTCCCCCCAGTCCACCTTTCCCTGCTCAGGGCCGTCGGCCGGCAGAGCGCCGCGCAGAACGAAGTTCCTCGTTTCGTAGGCCTGCTCGTCCCCCTTGCTGTGCCAGCCGGATTTCGGCGCCTGGACGACGTCGGCCATCGGGTGGTAGCCCTGCCGCCAGGTATCCGCGGGGGTGGATCCCCGCCAGGCGTCCGCCACTTGGCGAGCGCGGGCCTCCTGTTCTCGCGCCGACTGCGGCGACGAGCGATGCGAGCGACCTTCGTCGCCGCTCTGGCCGCCGCAGCCGGCAAGGAGACAGAGACTCAGAGGGAAGGCCAGCGACAGACTGGCGACAAGTCGCTTCGTATCGGTAGGCATGGGGCCCTCCTGGCGGTCGACAACGGATTCTCCCGCTGAAGGCGTGAGCGAAAGCGGGTAGCACCCCGGTACTGATCCGGGCACACACCTTCGACGCCGGTCGGATCGTTCCGGTTCATGAACGATGCGCCGGCTCGCGCCGCCGTCGGCCTGGAAGGAGGAGCGCGGCGACCTTAGAAGACCGCCAACTTCTCGTAGGACAGGACGCGGTAGAGCGGCGTGTACCAACTGGAGCGATCGGCCTGGCTGTCCGAATCTCCACACGGTTTGTCGGCGTAGTTGGCGCCCGACTGAATACCGAGAGCCGTCTCGGCGCTGAAGAGCGCGCCTCCACTGTCACCGTGAATGGCACAGTTGCTGGCCTCGATCATGTGGCGGAGGGTGGTGCCGTCGTCGTACGTGACGGTGGCGTCCGTCTGGAGCACCATGCCCACGAGGTCCTGGCTCATGGTGCCGACACGCTTGACCTTCTCCCCTCGAAGGCCGAGGCCGAGCGGGTGATCTGCCCTGTCGAACCGTCCCTGTACTGAATGGTCCCGTACGGCGTGACGTTGCTGTTGGTGTACTCCACCACTCCGTAGTCGGACTGATCGGTGTTGTTCCCGTAGTACCACTCCGTGGCGCGGCCGAGCGGAATGTCTCCGCTCCTCCGGTGCCACGTGACGGCGCCGCTGTTCATGCAGTGTCCGGCGGTCAGCATGTACTTCTTGCCGCTGGAGTTCTGCACATTGAACCCGGCGCTGCAGGTGACGATCCAGTTCGAACCGCCGGACGAGTACTCCGACGTGATGCCCAGCCCGCCGCGCATGTCGTAGGCGGTCCGCTCTATCTTCCCGGAGTGCTCGGATATGCGGACGGTGTCTCCGTACTCGGCGGCGGCCTGCTCGATCCGGTCCCGATCGGTCGGGGAAACCCCCTCGTAGATCTGGACCTCCACCTGATTGCTGCTCTGGTCGATGCTCCAGGCCGTGTTGGGAATTCCCGGCATGCTGTCCAGTTTCGACTTGGCGGCGTCGAGTTCGGCTGTGCTGTGCGGCACGACCTCTGCCACAGCACCCGCGCTTCGCACCCTCTCCGCCGCGGCCCGGTCGGTGACCGCGACAACGAGCCGCTCGTCCCGATAGTAGACACCGGCCGTACGCGCACTTCCCAACTGCCGTGAGATCTCCGCCGCCTTGAGCGGGTCGGCGAGCGGTGCGGGATCTCATTGCCGCTTCGCTTCAGGTGAGGCTGATGATCGAAGATGGGTAATCAGCGAATTGGACGTGAATAGTCCGCTTGGATAGGGATATTGGCGCGATCGGGCAAAGTGTGGCCGGAAAGAGCGCCTGCCCGTCAGGCGCGCTCCGCGCCCTCCCTCGCCGGCGGTCGCGAGAGGACGACCAGCCCCCGTGACTCGACCGTGAGCGGCGTGCCGGCCTTGTGTTCCTTCTCGTCGGGGTCGCCGGACGGCTCCGCGGTGTCGACGAGGGTCGTCCAGGTCGCTCCGTACGCCGCGTCGGGCAGCCGGAACTCCACGGGTTCCCAGTAGCAGTTGAACAGCATCAGGAAGGAGTCGTCGACGACCGGGTTCCCGAGCGGATCGGGTTCGGTGATCGCGTCCCCGTTCAGGAACACGGCGAGTGCGTGGGCGTCGGACCACCGCCAGTCCTTGGGCGTCATCTCGGCGCCGTCGGGGCGCAGCCAGACCAGGTCCGGCAGTCCTCGCCCGTCGGGCCGGGCGCACTCGCCCCAGAAGAAGCGGCGGCGGCGCAGGACGGGGTGGGCGGTGCGCAGGGCCCCGAGTCGTCGCGCGAAGTCGAGGAGGGAGGTTTCCTCGTCGCACAACTCCCAGTCGACCCATGTCAGTTCGTTGTCCTGGCAGTAGGCGTTGTTGTTGCCGGCCTGGGTGCGGCCGAGTTCGTCGCCGTGGCTGAGCATCGGGATGCCCTGCGAGAGCATGAGCGTCGCCAGGAAGTTGCGCTGTTGCCGGGCCCGCAGCGCTCGTACGTCCGGGGCGTCGGTGGGTCCTTCCGTGCCGCAGTTCCAGGACCGGTTGTGGCTCTCGCCGTCGCGGTTGCCCTCGCCGTTTGCCTCGTTGTGCTTGGTGTCGTAGCTGACCAGGTCGCGCAGGGTGAACCCGTCGTGCGCGGTGATGAAGTTGACGCTCGCGCGCGGTCTGCGCCGGTCGCGCTGGTAGAGGTCGGCGGAGCCGGTGAGGCGGGAGGCGAACTCGGGCAGCGAGCGCTCGCGTGCGCACCAGAAGTCGCGCACGCTGTCGCGGTACTTGCCGTTCCACTCGGACCACAGCGGAGGGAAGTTGCCGACCTGGTAGCCGCCGTCGCCCACGTCCCAGGGCTCGGCGATCAGCTTCACGCGGCTGATGACGGGGTCCTGCTGGATGAGGTCGAAGAAGGCGGAGAGCCGGTCCACCTCGTGGAACTGCCGTGCCAGGGTGGCCGCGAGGTCGAAGCGGAACCCGTCGACATGGCATTCGGTGACCCAGTAGCGAAGCGAGTCCATGATCAGCTGCAGGACGTTCGGGTGGCGCATCAGCAGGCTGTTGCCGGTGCCCGTGGTGTCGTAGTAGCGGCTGAAGTCGTCGTCGGCCAGCCGGTAGTACGCGGCGTTGTCGATGCCCCGGAAGGAGAGGGTGGGCCCGTTCTCGTTGCCTTCGGCCGTGTGGTTGTAGACGACGTCGAGGATCACTTCGAGTCCGGCCGAGTGCAGGGCCTTGACCATGTTCTTGAACTCGTCGACCTGCTGGCCGAGCGTGCCGGTGGCGGCGTAGGCGTGGTGGGGCGCGAAGAAGCCGATCGTGTTGTAGCCCCAGTAGTTGGACAGGCCCTGGTCCAGAAGGAACCCGTCCTGGACGAACTGGTGGATCGGCATCAGTTCGACCGCGGTCACCTTCAGGGAGGTGAGGTGGTCCAGGATCGCCTCGCTCCCGAGGCCGGCGTAGGTGCCGCGCGACTCCTCGGGCACTCCCGGATGGGTGCGGGTCAGGCCGCGCACATGTGCTTCGTAGACGACGGAGTCGGTGTAGGCGTGCCGCGGGGGCTCGTCCGTCCCCCAGTCGAAGGCCGGATCGACGACGACTCCGCACAGCCCCAGGGCGAAACCGGCGTCGCGCCGGGCCTGTTCGTGGACCGCGCGGGCGTAGGGATCGAGGAGGAAGGCGGAGGCGTCACAGCGGTCTCCGGAAGCCGGCTGCCAGGGGCCGTGCACGCGGTAGCCGTAGCGCTGCCCGGGGCCGATGTCCGGCAGGTAGCCGTGCCACACGAAGCCGTCGACGTCGGGGAGCGTCACCGTCCGCTCGCACCCGTCGGCGTCCACCAGGATCAGGTCGACCTGCTCCGCCACGGAACTGAACAGGGCGAAGTTCGTCCCCTGACCGTCGTAGGCCGCCCCCAGCGGGTAGGGGCGGCCCGGACGCGCGGATGCCGTCACGCGGCCGCCTCGACGGGGCGCTCCACCGCGACACCGGCCGTCGGCAGCTCGGCCCGCGGCACCTGCCGGGTGGCGTCCGTCGACGGGACGGGACGCTTGGGGGCCAGCGGCTCGCGGACGCCGTTCCGGCTGCGCAGCGAGAACCAGCTGATGTGCCGGGCGTGCGCGGTGCAGCTGCCCCAGCCGTCGCTCAGCGCGGCGATGCGGCTCAGCAACTCCATGACGGCGTCGGCGTGTCGGGCCCGGACCGCGTCCTGGTGCGAGACGGCGGTGATCAGGTGCTGTCCGGTCCACCACGTCTCGACGGTCATCACCGCCTGGCCGTCCGCGGCTTCCATCAGCAGTCCGAGGCCCCGGGTCGCGGGCGTCGCCAGTTTCTCCAGCCCCCAGTACCGAAGGTGCGCGCCGACGATGCGCTGCACCTGCCCGACGCGTTCCGGCTCGGCGTCCACCTCGACGCGGTAGTAGCGGGGCACTGTCCGGTTCATGATGTCTGCTCCTCACAGCGGAGCTCGCGCCCGTCGTCACGACGGGATCGTGCGCACAGAGCGTGAGCACTGCTTCTTCGAGAGTCGGCATTCAGCCTCACCCCGCTACTCCATCCGTGCAACACGAGAGTGATCGGCCGGTGACACTCGGCTCAACAGGACGGATGGCGATTCGACCCGCACGATGGTGGAGGAGCTGCCGGGGTGTGACCGGCCGTTTCCGCTCCGCACACGGCGTACGGGCTCTCCGGGCCCGACGGTGCGGAGCCCAGGAGGTCGACGGGCGCCATGGACGCATCACGTGCCGACGTGGACATCGGGCCGATTCTGCGGCGCTATCGCCGATGGGAACGACGTTTCCTCGCCGCCCCTACCGACGCCCGGGTCCGCGCAGGGTTCGAGTCGGCGGTCGCGGCCCTGTGTGCCGTGACCGGTGAACGGTGCGGCCGGGAGGCCGCGGCGACGGCGGAACGTCTGCTGCGCGCGCCGGTACGGCACGAACGGACCGCGGTGACGACTTTCGTGTGACCCCGAACGGTACGCACGGCGCAAGAGGTGAGACCGATGGCAGCGGTGCAGCAGCAGGTGCCCGTCTCGATCGAGCGGGTAGGGCCCCACGTCGAGGAGGGCCTGGCCACGGCGAAGGCCGTGGCCGGCGAGGCGTTCCCGGTCACGGCCACGGTGTTCGTCGAAGGCTCCGCGATCGTGCGGGCGCGGGCGGTGCTCCGCGCTCCCGACGGCCGTGCCGTCCAGCGCCGTCCGATGAGCGAGGTACGACCGGGCGAGGACCGGTGGAGCGCCGAGGTCGCTCCGACCGCGCCCGGCCTGTGGAGCTTCGGCGTCGAGGCCTGGTGCGATCCGGTGGCCACGTGGCAGCGGGACGCCGCGCTGAAGGTGGCGGCCGGTACCGATGTCGACCTCACGCTGGAGGAAGGCGCTCTTCTCCTGGAGCGGGTCCGTGCCGGGATGTCCGGCGTCGCCCCGGCCGAGGCGACCCTGCGCGCCGCCCTGGACGTGCTGTGCGACGGCGGCCGGGACGCCGCCGACCGGCTGTCGGCGACCGTGGCGCCGGAGGTCCGCGCCGTCCTGGAGTCGCACCCCTTGCGCGAGCGCCTCACCGAGAGCGCGCCGCTGCCGCTGCTCGTGGAGCGGGAGCGGGCGTTGTACGGGTCCTGGTACGAGTTCTTCCCGCGCTCCGAGGGTGCGGTGCTGGAGACGGGGAAGCCGCCGGTGAGCGGGACGTTCGCGACGGCGGCGAGACGGCTTCCGGCGATCGCGGCGATGGGTTTCGACGTGGTGTACCTCCCGCCGATCCACCCGATCGGGACCACGTTCCGCAAAGGCCCCGACAATGCGCTCTCGGCGGGCCCGCACGATGTGGGGGTGCCGTGGGCGATCGGCTCGCCGGAGGGCGGGCACGACGCGGTGCATCCGGATCTGGGGACCCTGGCGGACTTCGACGCGTTCGTGGCGCGTGCGCGCGAGGTGGGTCTGGAGATCGCCCTCGACCTCGCGTTGCAGTGCTCCCCCGACCATCCCTGGGTCGACAAGCATCCGGAGTGGTTCCGGCAGCGGCCCGACGGATCGATCGCGTACGCGGAGAACCCGCCGAAGAAGTACCAGGACATCTATCCGATCGCCTTCGACCGGGATCTGCCGGGACTGGTGGCGGAGACCGCGCGGATCCTGCGGCACTGGATGGCGCACGGGGTGCGGATCTTCCGGGTGGACAATCCGCACACCAAGCCGGTGGTGTTCTGGGAGCGGGTCGTCGCGGACATCAACCGCACCGATCCCGACGTCGTCTTCCTGGCGGAGGCGTTCACCCGTCCGGCGATGATGCGAGCCCTGGCCGCGGCAGGTTTCCAGCAGTCGTACACGTACTTCACCTGGCGCAACACCAAAGGCGAACTCACCGATTACGTGACGGAGTTGGCCCGGGAGACAGCGGCGGTGATGCGCCCGAACTTCTTCGTGAACACGCCGGACATCCTGCCCGAGTTCCTCCAGCACGGCGGCCGTCCGGCCTTCGAACTGCGCGCGGTGCTCGCCGCCACACTGTCGCCCGCCTGGGGTGTCTACAGCGGATACGAGCTGTGCGAGAACACCCCTCTGCGCGCCGGCAGCGAGGAGTATCTGCACTCCGAGAAGTACGAACTACGGCCGCGAGACTGGGAGTCGGCGGCGCGCGAAGGGCGGACGATCGCTCCGCTGATCACCGCGCTCAACGACATCCGGCGCCGCAGCCCGGCACTGCGCCAGCTGCGCGACGTGCACTTCCACCACGCCGACCAGGACGCGGTCCTCGTGTACTCGAAACGCAGCGGGACGAACACGGTCCTGGTCGTCGTGAACCTCGACCCGCACCACACCCAGGAAGCGACGGTGACGCTCGACCGCGCGCAACTGAACGTGGCCGGGGACGCCCCGTTCCGCGTACACGACGAGCTGACCGGGGCGACCTACACCTGGGGCGCCAGCAACTACGTCCGCCTGGTGCCGGGCGAGTCACCCGCACACGTCTTCACCGTCGGCTGACCGGCCGGCCCGCTCTGCCAGACCCCCGCGAGGACGCGGCAACGGAGGGAGATCACCATGACGACCCATGAACCGATGCTGAACCCGCCCACTCCCGCCGAACGGCGGGATCCCGACTGGTTCAAACGTGCCGTCTTCTACGAAGCGCTGGTCCGCTCGTTCTACGACAGCAACGGCGACGGCGTCGGAGACCTCAAGGGCATCACGGCGAAGCTGGACTATCTCCAGTGGCTCGGCATCGACGCGATCTGGCTGCCTCCGTTCTTCAAGTCGCCCTTGCAGGACGGTGGTTACGACGTCGCCAATCACATCGCCGCGCTTCCGGAGTTCGGCGAGCTGACGGACTTCGTGGAGCTCGTGGACGCCGCCCACCAGCGCGGTATACGCGTGATCATCGACTTCGTCATGAATCACACGAGCGATCAGCACGAGTGGTTCCAGCAGTCCCGCTCGGACCCCGAGGGCCCCTACGGCGACTA